>NZ_BAAHAF010000041.1:0-31206 GCF_054777815.1 Angustibacter speluncae
GGCGAGGGCGGACGGCCCCGGGCCCGGCAGCACCGCGGGCGCGGCGTCCGCGGCGACGAGGGAGGCGGGCTCCGGCTCGGGCTCCGGCGTCTGGCTCGGCGCGGCCTCGGCGGACGGGCTCGTGGCCGAGGGCGCCGGCGGGTCGGCCGGACCGGAGCAGGCGAGCAGGCCCAGCACCCCCGCGAGCGCGACGAGCAGGGCAGCGGGACGGCGGAGCACCGACCCATCCTGACCCGCGTGCCCGGGGCTGGTCGAACCGCAGGATCGGATTTCAGGGCGACGCCCGTGACCGGGTATGGTGGTCGACGGTCCCGCGCGAGCGGGTCCGATGCGCCCGTGGCTCAACGGATAGAGCACCTGACTACGGATCAGGAGGTTGCAGGTTCGAGTCCTGCCGGGCGCGCTCGTTGAGACAGCGACGACGAAGGCCCCCGACCACGGTCGGGGGCCTTCGTCGTGCGCGGGGACGTCCGTCAGGCGGCGGGGGTGACCGGGGTGCGGCGGCGGCGGCCCCGGCCCGCGGGCAGGCTGGCCAGGGCGCTCGCGCCGACGACGACGGCGATGCCGGCGACCTGCAGCGCGGCCAGCGGCTGGTGCAGCAGGACGAACCCGGCGAGCGCGGCGACCGCCGGCTCCAGGCTCATCAGGACGCCGAAGGTCGCTGCCCGCAGCGAGCGCAGCGCGCGCATCTCGAGGGCGTACGGGACGGCGGAGCACAGCAGCCCGACGACGAGCCCGAGCCCGAGCACGACCGGGTCGACGAGCGTCGCGGCGCCGGCTGTGGCGACCCCGGCGGGCAGCGCGAGCAGGGCGGCGAGCGCGGTGGCGGCGCCGAGCGCCGACCCGTCGCGCGACACCGCGCCGGCGTGCTGGCTGGCGAGGATGTAGAGCGCCCAGAAGCCGCCGGCCGCGAGCGCGAGCACCACGCCGAGGGGGTCGAGCGGCTGGTCGAGGGTGCCGACCACCCCGGTGAGCAGCGCCACTCCGACCAGGGCCAGCCCGGCGCAGACCAGGTCGCGGCGGCGCCGGCCCCGCAGCACGGTCAGCAGCAGCGGCCCGAGCAGCTCGAGCGTCACCGTGACCCCGAGGGGCAACCGCTCCAGCGCGAGGTAGAACGTCGACGACAGCGCCACCATCGCCAGGCCGAGCAGCAGGACCGCGGTCCGCGTCCCGGCGTCGCGGCGCAGCGCCGGCAGCACCCGCCACGCGCGGGTCACGAGCACGAGGACGACGGCGGCGACGACCAGCCGCAGCGCGAGGGTGCCGAACGCGCCGACCCGCTCCAGCAGGCCCACCGACACCGCGGCGCCGACCTGCAGGCTCACGACCGCGCCGACCACCTGCGCGGTGGCGGGCCCGGTCCGGGCGGCGGCGGGCGAGCGGTGCACGTGCCGACGCTACGTCCGCGGCCCCGCGTCGTGGAAAGGCCGTGCTGGGCTGCCCCTATGCTCGGCAGGCATGACCGGCCCCGCGATCGAGCTGCGGCACCTCGAGGCGCTGGTCGCGGTCGCCGACGAGGGCAGCGTCACCCGGGCCGCGGCCCGGCTGCACCTGGCGCAACCGGCCGTGTCGCGCACCCTGCGCCAGCTCGAGCAGCGGCTCGGGGCGACCCTGCTCGACCGGTCGTCGACCGGCGCCGTGCCGACCGCGGCCGGGCTCGCCGTCCTCGACGACGCCCGTGCCGCGCTCGCGGCCGTCGACCGGATGCGGTCCAGCGCCCCGGCGGCGCGCCGTCCGCTCGTGCTCGGCTACTCGTGGGGCGCGGCGGGCGAGCTGCCCGCCGGCCTGGTGGCGTCGTGGCGCCGCGCGCACCCCGACCGTCCGGTCACCTGGCGCCGCATCGACCACCGGCTCGCCGGCCTGGTCGACGGGACGGCCGACCTGGCCCTGCTCCGGGGCGACCCGACGGCACCCGGCGACGGGCCGGCGCCCGACTGGCTCGGCACCCTCGACCTCGGGCACGAGCGCCGGGTGGCCGCCCTGCCGCGCGACCACCCCCTCGCCGGGTCCGCGCGGCTCGGGCTCGACGACCTCGCCGACGAGGCGGTCGTGGTCAACCGGGTCGGCGGCATCACCCACCCCGAGCTGTGGCCGGCCGGCCACCGTCCGCGGGTGGCCCGCGTGGTCGCCAACACCGACGACTGGCTGCTCGCCATCGCCGGGGGCGACGGCGTCGGCGTCACCACGACCACGACGGCGGTCACGGCGACGCACCCGGACGTCGTCTACGTCCCGATGCCGGACGCACCGCTCGTGCCGCTGCGGCTCGCCTGGCGCACCGACCGGACCCGGCACCCCGACCTCGACGCGCTGCTGCGGCACGCGACCGCCGTCACGCGGTCGTCGGACGGTTCTCCTCCCGGCTGAACACCGACACCGGGCGCGCCCGAGGGACGCCGTCGACCTCGACGTCGACCAGCTCGTCGTAGAAGGCGACCCGGTGGGCGATCGCCCCGACCGCGGGGAACGGGTCGGTGTAGCTCCACGCGATGCCGCGCACCGCCGGGCGGCCGCCGTCGGCCGGAAGGTCCCAGTACTCGTCGGCGAGACCCTTGTAGGGGCAGTGGCTCTCGCGGTCGGACGGCACCAGCAGGTCGAGCCGGACGTCCTCGCGCGGCAGGTACGACCGCACCGGCAGCTCGGTCTCGAACAGCAGCACCGGGCGTCGCGAGCGCGCGAGCTCGAGCCCGTCGAGGGAGACGACGACCTCGCGCGAGCTCGGCAGGGCGTCGACGCGCTTGAACGGGTCCCGGGGGTGACCCCGTACCTCCTCGTCCTCCTCGGTCCACCGGTCCAGCACCCCCGGCTGCCACGACAGCACGAGCGTCCCCTCGAGCGCGGGGTCGTCGCGCACCCACGCGGCGTGCGGCACCACGCGGTCGCCGACCCGCAGGTCGTACCAGGTGCGCACCGGCCCCTTCGGCAGGAAGAAGAACGGGGCGCCGGGGCCCGGCGGCGCCCCGGGCTCGAGCAGGTCGGTGCGCACGTCGTCGGGGTCGAAGGCGTACGAGGGCGGGAAGCCGTCCTCCCAGAACAGCAGCGGACGGCGGGTGTCGACGACGGCGACGTCGCCCAGGTACCCGCGCACCCACCGCTCGCCCGGGTACGTCCGCACAGGCCCATCGTGCGCCGCGACCGGGCGCGGGCCAAGGGCCGAACGGGCCGTCCCCCGCCGTTGCGGACCGGATGCGCCGCACCTAGCGTCGCGGACGAACGGTCCAGCCCGCCCGTCGTCGTCGTCGAAGGAGCTCCACCCGTGACCAGCGTCGAGTCCACTGCCGGATCCACCCCCGTCACCCTCCACGTCGACGACACCGGCGGCGACGGCCGCACCGTCGTCCTCATCCACGGCTGGCCGCTGAGCGGCGAGTCGTGGGCGAAGCAGGTGCCGGCGCTCACCGACGCCGGGTACCGCGTCGTCTCCTACGACCGCAGGGGGTTCGGCCGCTCCGACAAGCCCGAGGACGGCTACGACTACGACACCTTCGCCGGTGACCTCGACGCCGTGCTCACCTCGCTCGACCTCACCGACGTCACCCTCGTCGGGTTCTCCATGGGTGGTGGCGAGGTGGCGCGCTACATCGGCACCCGCGGCGAGGACCGCGTCCGCGCCGCCGCCTTCGTCGCGGCCGTGCCGCCGTTCCTGTTCAAGAGCGACGACAACCCCGAGGGTGGCCTCGACGACGACGCCGTCGCGGGTATGCAGGGAGGTATCCGCGAGGACCGGGAGGGCTTCTTCGACGGCTTCTCGAAGGCGTTCTTCTCGGCCGGTGACGACCTCAAGGTGGGCCAGGAGGACCTCGACGAGTTCCTGCGGCTCGAGCGGCAGGCGCGGCTCGAGGGCGTGCTCGGCTGCATCGACGCGTTCGGCCGCACCGACTTCCGCGGCGACGTCGCGAAGATCACCGTCCCCACCCTGGTGCTGCACGGCGACTCGGACGCCATCGTCCCGATCGAGGTGAGCGGCGACCGCACCGCGCGCGACGTGCCCGGCGCGACCAAGGTCGTCGTCGAGCAGGGTCCGCACGGCCTCACCGCGAGCCACACCGACGAGACCAACCGGGCGCTGCTGGCGTTCCTGGACGCGAGCTGACCGAGTGACGGACCTGCGCTCGCTCACCACCTCGACCCCGGGGCTGGTGGTCACCGAGCACGAGCTCGACGTCCCGCTCGACCACGCGCGGCCGGACGGCCCGACGATCACCGTGTTCGCGCGGGAGGTCGCCGAGCCGGACGGCCGCGACCGGCCGTTCCTGGTCTACCTGCAAGGCGGGCCGGGCTTCGAGGCGGTGCGGCCGACGCGGTACCCGTCGTCGTCCGGCTGGATGGACCGGGCGCTGCGGGACTTCCGCGTCCTCATGCTCGACCAGCGGGGGACGGGTCGCTCGACGCCGGTCGGGGTGGTGCCCGGCACGGTCGAGGAGCAGGTCGCGTACCTCACCTGCTTCCGGGCCGACTCGATCGTCGCCGACGCCGAGCTGCTGCGGCAGGCGCTCGGCGTCGAGCGGTGGAGCGTGCTCGGCCAGTCGTTCGGCGGGTTCTGCACGCTGCGCTACCTGTCGGCGAGTCCCGACGGGCTCGCCGGCGCCTACCTCACCGGCGGCCTGCCGCCGATCGGCACGCACCCGGACGAGGTCTACGCCGCCACGTTCGCCCGCACCCTCGAGCGCACCCGCCGCTACTACGAGCGCTACCCGCAGGACCGTGCCCGCGTGCTCGCCCTGCACGAGCGCGTGCAGGCGGGCGAGATCGTGCTGCCGGACGGGGAACCGCTGTCGTGGAACCGGTTCCGCCAGCACGGCAACACCCTGGGCACCAGCGACGGCGCCGAGCGGCTGCACCACCTGCTCGAGCTGCCGTCGGACTCGCCCGCGTTCCTGCACGACGTCGCCCGGCCGATGGCCTTCGAGCGCAACCCGGTGTACGCCGTGCTGCACGAGGCCTGCTACGCCGACGGCGGCGTCACCGGCTGGTCGGCGGAGCGGGTCCGGCCGCCCGAGTACGACGACGACCCGACGCTGTTCACGGCCGAGCACGTCTTCCCGTGGATGCTCGACGACTACCGCGGCCTGAGGCACCTGCGCGACGCCGGGCACGCCCTGGCGCAGCACGAGTGGCCTCGGCTGTACGACGCCGAGGTGCTGGCGGCCAACGAGGTCCCCTGCGCCGCAGCGGTGTACGTCGAGGACCTCTACGTCGAGCACGACTACTCGGTGCGCACCGCCGCGCAGGTGCGCGGGATGCGCACCTGGGTCACCAACGAGTACGAGCACAACGGGCTGCGCGCGGACGGCGGACGCGTCCTCGGCCGGCTGCTCGACCTCGCGGCCGGGCGCTAGCCCTCCCGGCGGGTCAGAGCACCCGCCAGTGCGTGACGAGGTGCCCGTCCTCGAGCAGGTGCAGCGCGAACGACGGCGGCTGGTCGAGGTCGAGCACCGGCAGCGGCTCGGCGTCGGTCGGGACGGTCGACATCAGCCCGCCACCGACCAGGACCGGCACGCCGGCGAAGGTCGTCGCGGCCATCGTGTGCGCGTGGCCGACGAGCACCGCCACGACGGTCCCGGCGTGGCGCCGCAGCACCGCCTCCAGCCGCTGCGGGTCGCGCAGCCGGATCGGGTCCATCAGCCCCACGTGCAGCGGCACGGGCGGGTGGTGCAGCACCACCAGGGTCGGCCGCCCGTCGCCGAGCGCGCGGTCCAGCAGCGCGAGCGAGTCGTCCGTCAGCTCGCCGTGGTCGATCCGGCCGCCTGGCGGCGCGGTCACCAGCGAGTCGAGCGCGACCACCCGGTACGGGCCGACGTCGCGCACCGTCTCGGTCGGCCCGAGGTGACGCTCGTAGGCGTCGCGGACGTCGTGGTTGCCGGGGCACACGACGAGGGGCTCGCGGACGCCGCCCAGCACCTCGACCAGCTCGGCGTACTCCTCGTCGAGGCCGTGGTCGGTGACGTCGCCGGACAGCACCACGACGTCGGGACGCGGGTCGCACCGGGCCAGGTGGTCCAGCGCCCGGCGCAGCCGCTGCGGCGCCTGCGGCCCGGCGCCGACGTGGGAGTCGCTGAGGTGGGCGACGACGAACCGGGGCACCGCTCGAGCCTACGACGCCAGCCTGCACCGCAGGTGCGGTCTCGCTGAGCACTGGCGCACCCGCACCTGCGGATCTACGCTGCAGCCGTGCAGCCCGACCAGCGCCCCGGACCCCAGACCAGGTTCCGCGTCGGTGACGCCGCCGCGCTGCTCGGGGTCAGCGACGACACCGTCCGTCGTTGGGTCGAGGCCGGACGGCTGCCCGCGGCGCGCTCGGCGTCCGGGCCGCTGGAGGTCGAGGGCACCGACCTGGCCGCGCTCGCGCAAGAGCTGGCCGGCGACCAGCAGCTGCCGGGGGTCGCGCAGGCGTCCGCCCGCAACCGGCTGCGCGGCGTCGTCACGCGGGTGGTGCGCGACACCGTGATGGCGCAGGTCGAGCTGCAGGCCGGCCCCTTCCGGCTCGTGTCGCTGATGAGCCGCGAGGCCGCCGACGAGCTCGGCCTCGAGGTGGGCGTGCTCGCCGTGGCCTCCGTCAAGGCCACCAACGTCGTCGTCGAGCTGCCCACCACCCGCTGACCCACCCGCTGACCCACCGAGGAGCCCCACCGTGGTCCGTCCCCGCCTGCTCGCCGTGCTCGCCGCCGGTGCCCTCGCCCTCGCCGCCTGCGGCGGGAGTGACGCCCCCACGACGACCACGTCCGCCTCGTCGTCGGGCGCGAGCGGGGGGAGCGCGCTCGGCGGCGACCTCACGGTGTTCGCCGCGGCCTCGCTCACCGACACCTTCACCGCGCTCGGCGACGCCTTCACGGCCGAGCACCCCGACGTCGACGTGACCTTCAACTTCGGCGGCAGCTCGGGCCTGGCCGAGCAGATCGGCTCCGGCGCGCCCGCCGACGTGTTCGCCTCCGCCAGCCCGGCGACGATGACGACCGTGGTCGACGCCGGCGGGGCCGACGGGGAGCCCGCGACGTTCACCAGCAACACGCTGCAGATCGTGGTCCCCGCCGGGAACCCGGCCGGTGTCACCGGTCTCGCCGACTTCGCCGACGACGACCTGACGATCGCCCTGTGCGCCGCGGAGGTGCCGTGCGGCGCGGCGTCCGAGAAGGTCTTCGCCGCTGCCGGCGTCACGCCCGCGCCCGACACCCTCGAGCAGGACGTGCGCGCCGTGCTCACCAAGGTCGAGCTCGGCGAGGTCGACGCCGCGCTGGTGTACCGCACCGACGTGCTGGCCGCGGGGGACGCCGTCGAGGGCCTCGACTTCCCGGAGGCGGCCGACGCGGTCAACGACTACCCGATCGTCGTGCTGGCCGAGGCGCCGAACCCCGAGGCCGCGCAGGCGTTCGTCGACCTCGTGCTCTCGGACGAGGGCCAGCAGCTGCTGCGGGACGCCGGCTTCGGCGCCCCCTGACGCGGGGTCCTGACGTGGCGCGCGAGGTGGGTGGGGGGCGGATGCCCGCCGTCCTGGTGCTGCCGGCCGTCCTCGCGCTCGCGTTCCTGCTGCTGCCGCTGGCCGCGCTCCTCGTCCGCGCACCGTGGCGCACGCTGCCCACGGCGCTGGTGAGCCCCGAGGTGCTGCAGGCGCTGCGGCTCTCGCTGGTCTGCGCGACGCTCGCGACGCTGCTGTGCCTGGTGCTGGGCATCCCGCTGGCGTGGCTGCTCGCCCGGGCGCGGTTCCCCGGCCGGTCGCTGGTGCGGGCGCTGGTCACCGTGCCGCTGGTGCTGCCGCCGGTGGTGGGCGGCGTCGCGCTGCTGCTGCTCCTGGGCCGCCGCGGTCTGCTCGGCCAGCACCTCGACGCCTGGTTCGGCCTCACGATCCCGTTCACCACCACGGCCGTGGTGCTGGCGGAGGCCTTCGTCGCGCTGCCTTTCCTCGTCATCGCGGTGGAGGGCGCGCTGCGCGGTGCGGACGCGCGCTACGAGGACGCCGCGGCGACCCTCGGGGCGTCCCGGTTCACCGTGTTCCGGCGGGTGACGCTGCCGATGGTCGCGCCGGGTGTCGTGGCCGGCGCGGTGCTCTGCTTCGCCCGCGCGCTCGGCGAGTTCGGCGCGACGATCACCTTCGCCGGGAGCTTCCCCGGTGTGACCCGGACGATGCCGCTGTCGGTGTACCTCGCGCTCGAGACCGAGCCCGAGGCGGCGATCGTGCTCTCGCTCGTGCTGCTGCTGGTGTCGGTGCTGGTGCTCGCGACGCTGCGCGACCGCTGGGTGACGGGGACCGCGACGTGACCTCGCTGACGAAGACCGCTGCGGCGCAGGGGCTGCAGGCCAGGCTGGGGGTCAGGCGCGGCGACTTCGAGCTCGACCTGGCGCTCGACGTGCAGCCGGGCGAGGTGCTGGCGCTGCTCGGGCCGAACGGCGCCGGCAAGTCGACCGCGTTGCGCGCGCTCGCGGGTCTGCTGCGACTCGACGCCGGCGAGGTGGTGCTCGGCGGCGCGGTGCTCGACGCCGGTCGCGCCTTCGTGCCCGCAGAGCGGCGGGCAGTCGGCATGGTCTTCCAGGACTACCTGCTGTTCCCGCACCTGTCGCTGCTCGAGAACGTCGCCTTCGGGCCGCGGTCGCGCGGCGTGCCGCGGCGCGAGGCCCGCGCCCACGCGCTCGGCTGGCTGCGCCGGGTCGGGCTCGACGACCTGGCCCGCACCCGGCCCCGGCAGGTGTCCGGCGGCCAGGCGCAGCGGGTCGCGCTGGCGCGCGCGCTCGCCACCGACCCCGCGCTGCTGCTGCTCGACGAGCCGCTGGCGGCGCTCGACGCCAGCACCCGGCTGCAGGTGCGCTCCGACCTGCGGCACCACCTGGGCGGTTTCGCGGGCTGCACCGTCCTGGTGACCCACGACCCGGTCGACGCGATGGTGCTCGCCGACCGCATCGTCGTCGTCGAGGGCGGGCGGCAGGTGCAGGCGGGGACGCCGGGGGAGGTCGCACGGGCGCCGCGCACCGACTACGTCGCCCGGCTGGTCGGTCTCAACCTCCTGCGCGGCCGGGCCGACGGTCCGCGGGTGGTGCTGGACGGCGGCCCGACCGTCACCGCGGCCGCCGGCACCGACCGCCCGTCGTCCGGCGACGTGCTCGTGGCGTTCGCGCCCTCCGCGGTGTCGCTGCACCGCAGCGCCCCGGACGGCTCGCCCCGCAACGTGTTCCGCGGCAGCGTGGCCGGGCTCGAGCAGCACGCCGACACCGTCCGGGTGCGGGTGGAGGGCGAGGTGACGGTGCTCGCCGACGTCACCGCCGCCGCAGTCGCGGACCTCGGCCTGGTGGCCGGCCAGCAGGTCTGGTGCGCGGTGAAGGCGACGGAGGTCTCGTCGTACCCGGCATGAGCTCGACTGCCGCTCAGGCGAGGTCGGACGGGCGCACGCGGTACACCTGCAGATCGAGGCCGTAGTACTTCGAGGTCTCGCCGACCCACACCATCCCGATCCGCCGCGCCAGCGCCGCCGACCGCTCGTTGCCCGGCCGCATCACCGCGTGCACCTCGTGCGCGGCGTTGTCGAACGCCCACCCCAGCGCAGCTCGCGCGGCCTCGACCGCGTAGCCACGTCCCCAGTGCTCGGGCGAGAGCTGCCAGGCGATCTCGAGGTCGTCCTCGTCGGGCGGCAGCCGGCGGACGGCGACCCCGCCGACGACGGCGCCGTCGTGCTCGACCGCCCAGCGCCGGGTGGGCGGGTCGTCCGGCTCGGCCTGCCAGCGGCTCAGCAGCTCGCGCATGGCCGTCTCGTCAGCGACCCGCTCGAGGGCCGGAACGAGCCAGCGGGAGACGGGCGCGGCACCGAAGACGCCGAGCGCCTGCGGTGCGTCGTCGACCGACCACGGCCGCAGGACCAGCCGGTCGGTGGTCAGCGTGCGGTCGTCCGCGGCTGCTCCCGGGAGGGTGGGGATGGGTGCGCTCACGACCGGTGCAACCCCGCCGGGCCCGCGGTCCATCCCGGGGTCCGTCCCGGGCCCGTCCCGCGCAAGACCCCTTCGTCCCTTGTGAACGGTCGGAAAACGGTCATAGCGTCACGGTCAGGTCCGTCCGTCGGGGAGCGGGCCACGAGGGGTGGAGGACGCATGCGCGCACGTGCAGCAGCCGTCGCCGTCCTGCTGGCGGGGGCCGTCGCGCTCCCGGTGCAGGCGGCCGCGGGAGCCGGAGCGACGACGCAGGCGGGGGGAGCGGTCGCGACGGCGGCAGCCGTCCCCGACCTGGCCTGGGACGAGTGCGGCGAGGACTTCGGCGGGGGTGACGGACCGGCCGGCAGCACCTTCTCGTGCGCGTGGGCCGAGCTGCCCCTCGACCACGCCGACCCGGGCGGCGAGACGATCCAGGTGGCGCTGAAGCGGCTCGAGGCCCGTCAGCCCGACCGCAGGATCGGCACGCTGTTCCTCAACCCCGGCGGCCCGGGCGGCTCGGGCGTCGACTTCGCGTCCGTGGCGTGGGCGCTGTTCCCGCGCCAGGTGCTGAACCGCTTCGACGTCGTGGGCTTCGACCCGCGCGGTGTCGCCCGCAGCACGCCGCTGGTCTGCTTCACCTCGTTCCAGCAGCAGGAGCGGGTGTTCGCCGGCGTCCCGGCGTTCCCGGTCGACGAGGAGGAGTACCAGCTGCTCGACCGCGCGTTCGACCGGTACACCGACCTGTGCGAGCGCAACGGCGGGGACATCAAGGACCACATGAGCACCGGCGACGTCGCGCGCGACCTCGACCTGCTGCGGCAGGCGGTCGGCGACGAGGGCCTCACCTACGCCGGCTACTCGTACGGCACCCAGCTCGGCAGCACCTACGCGAACCTGTTCCCGGACAAGGTGCGGGCGCTGGTCGTCGACGGCGTGCTCGACCCGGTCGCGTGGACGACGGGCCGTGACGCCGCGGACGCCGCGCTGCCGTTCTCGTCCCGCCTCGGCAGCGACCAGGGGGCGTCCGACACCCTCGGGCAGTTCTTCGCGCTGTGCTCGCAGGCCGGGCCCGACCGGTGCTCGCTCGCGGCGCAGGGCGACCCGCGGGAGGTCTACGACGCCACCATGGCCGTGCTGCGCGAGGAGCCGGTGCGCGTCGACCTCGGTGGCGGCTTCGTCATCGAGCTCACCTACCAGGACCTCGTGGGCGCCTCGCTCGGCACGTTCTACGGCCCGTACGGCTGGTCCGACCTCGCCGCGCTGGTGAGCCAGGTGGCCGAGGCGGCCGGCGTCGCCGGACCGGTGCCGCCGCCCGCGCCGGCGCAGGCGGAGCGGGTCGCCGCGTTCGCCGGCGCGCCGATGCCGCAGACGCTCGAGGGCTTCGACGGTGTCGCCTGCTCGGACAGCGTGAACCCGACCGACCGCCGGGCGTGGTGGGACGCCGGGCGTGCCCGCGACGAGGTCGCGCCGTACTTCGGCAGCCTCTGGACGTGGGCGAGCGGCGCCTGCGCCGACTGGCCGGGCGCCTCCGACGGTGCCTACCGCGGTCCGTGGACGGCGCAGACGGCCGCACCGGTGCTGGTGGTCGGCAACACCTACGACCCGGCGACGCCCTACAGCGGAGCGCAGGCGGTCGCCGGCCTGCTGCCCGGCTCGCGTCTGCTCACGGTCGTCGGCTGGGGCCACACCTCGCTCGGCTCGAGCACCTGCGCCGACCAGGCCGTCTCGCGGTACCTGGTGAACGGGCGGCTGCCCGCGAAGGGCACCCGGTGCGCCTTCGACGTGACGCCCTTCGACGACGCCCTCGCCCCCGAGGCGCCGGCCGCGGCCGCACGGTCCGGCGAGGTCGGCACGGTCGACGAGCGCGCCGCGGCGATCGAGCGGGCCCGCGAGATCGTGGCGGGCCCGCTGCCCGGGGCCGCCGGGCGCTAGGCCCGGCGGACGGCACCCGACGACGTCGGTGGCCGGCCCCGAGGGGTCAGCCGCTGACGTCGTCGAGGTGCTGCAGCAGGTCGTGCGCGGCGAGCTCGACGGCCTTGTGCCGCCACTCGCTGGCGCGGTAGACGCAGGCGATCAGACCCGAGCGGTGGACGCGGCGCAGGTCGCCCACGACGAAGGCGTACCGGGCCTTGGTGCCGTCGGTGGCGCCGGCCGTCAGGCCGAGGTGCCACCGCGCGTACTCGTCGAAGGAGTGCCGCTCGAGGTAGGCGTTCTGCTCGGCTGCGCTCGGCTGCACCTCGCCCCAGTCGGAGTCGAGGACGTACTGCTTCGCGTCGATGCGGCCGCGGACGAACGCGACGGCGTCGGGGTTCACCTCGTAGGTGGCCACCTCAGCGCCGTCCCCACTCGATCGCGGGGCAGGTGTCCATGACCATCGCGACGCCGGCCGCCGTGGTGCGCTCGAACGCCGCCTCGTCGACCACGCCGAGCTGGAACCACACGCCCTTCGCGCCGATCTCGACGGCCTGGTCCGCGAACGGGCCGGCGTCCTCGGAGCGGCGGAAGACGTCGACGACGTCGACCGCGAACGGGACGTCGGCGAGGGTGGCGTAGCCCTGCTCGCCCAGGACGGTGGGGGCGTCGGGGTGGATCGGCACGATCCGCTTGCCGCGCTGCTGCAGCAGCTGCGCGATGCGGTACGCCGTGCGGTCGGGGTTGCCGCTCAGGCCCACCACGGCCCAGGTACCGAGCTCGTCGAGCATCAGGTCGACGGCGGCGCGGTCCTGCCAGGAGGTGGCCATGCGCCGACGGTACCGGCGGTCGCCCGGACGCGCCGGGTGACCGCCGGACCGGCGGTGCGCGCAGGTCGTGCGCGCCGGGTGCGGGTCAGGCGGAGGCCTGCAGGCCCTTCACCTCGTCGCGGGCGGCGACGATCGCCTGGTGCTGGCGCTGCACGACGGTGCGGAAGCCGTCGCTGAGATCGGCCTCCAGCGCCTTCTCGTACTCGGAGACGGCGTGGTCCTCGCCGGTCACCGCCGCGCCGAGGGCGCCCTTCGGGTCGTCGCCGGTCAGCGCGTCCTTGAGCGCGAGCCAGCCGCGGTGCAGGGCGGCGGTCGCCGTGCCGCTCTCGTCGACGTCGTCGCCGTACTGGTGGCCCATGGCCACGATCTCGTCGGCGAACTGCTGGCGCTGCTGCGACAGCCGCTGCATCGTCGAGGCCCACTGCGCGTGCTCGTCGCCCGACAGCCGCTCGGCCAGCTCGGCGTAGCCCTTGCGGCCGTCCTTGAGGGTCTCGACGAGCTCCTTGGCGACCTTCTCGTCCGTGCTCATGGTGTCTCCGTTCCTCGGGGTCACCAGCACGCTAGGTCGGTTCGCGCCGCCCCGCTCGTCGAGGAATACCCTTCGGGGGTATGGTGTGGGCATGAGCATGACGGACGAGCACGCCGGCCACGGCTACCTGGGCAACAAGGACGACTACCTCAAGCGGCTGCGCCGCATCGAGGGCCAGGCCCGCGGCCTGCAGCGGATGGTCGAGGAGGAGCAGTACTGCATCGACATCCTCACCCAGGTCTCGGCGATGACCAAGGCGCTGCAGTCGGTGGCTCTCGGGCTGCTCGACGAGCACCTGGCGCACTGCGTGGTCGAGGCCGCGCGCGCCGGCGGCCCCGAGGCCGACCAGAAGGTGCGCGAGGCGTCCGACGCGATCGCGCGCCTCGTCCGCTCCTGACCCACCACCACCCCGCACCCCACCGACCACGGAGGACCCCCATGAGCACCGCCACCTACACCGTCACCGGCATGACCTGCGGCCACTGCGTCGCGTCCGTCACCGAGGAGGTGTCGGAGGTCGCCGGCGTCACCGACGTCCAGGTCGACCTGCCCACCGGCGCCGTCACCGTCACCAGCGACCAGCCGGTCGACGACGCCGCCGTCCGCGCGGCCGTCGCCGAGGCCGGCTACCAGGTGGTCGACGCCTGAGATGGCCTCCCTCGACCGGCTGACCTCCTCGCCCGCCGCCCGGCTCGCCGGGTTCGCGCTGGGTCTGCTGGCCGTGCTCGGCCTCGGGCTGGGCGCGGGCCGGCTGGTCGGGCCCGAGCCCGTCGCGCAGGCCGCCGAGCCCGAGCACGCGGCCGCTGACGGGGCACACGCCGACGAGGGCGACCACGCCGACGAGGGCGGGCACGCCGACGAGGGCGGGCACGCCGCCGCGGCGACCGCGATGAGCGGTCTCGCGGCGTCCGACCGGGGGTACGGCCTGGTGCTCGAGCAGACCGCGACCGCCCCCGGCTCGCAGCAGCTCGCGTTCACGGTCACCGGTCCGGACGGCCACGCCGTCACCGCGTTCGACGTCGCCCACGACGAGCAGCTCCACCTGGTCGCCGTCCGCCGCGACCTGACCGGGTTCCAGCACGTGCACCCGCAGATGGACGCCGAGGGCCGCTGGACCACCGCGCTCGACCTCACCCCGGGCGCGTGGAAGGTGTTCGCCGACGTCGTCCCGACCGACCTGGGCGAGAACCTCGCGCTCGGCACCGACCTGCTGGTCGCGGGCGTCCTGCGGCCCGAGCCGCTCCCCGCGCCGGCCGCGACGGCCGAGGTCGACGGTTACGAGGTCGCGCTCGACGGCTCGCTCGTCGCCGGCCAGGAGAGCGAGATCACCTTCTCGGTCGGCCGCGACGGCGTCCCGGTCGACGACCTCGAGCCCTACCTCGCGGCGAACGGCCACCTCGTGGCGCTGCGCGCCGGGGACCTCGGGTACCTGCACGTGCACCCGCTCGGCTCGGTCGACGACCAGGGACCCGCGGTCTCGTTCTCGGCCACCGCGCCCTCGGCCGGCAGCTACCGGCTCTTCCTCGACTTCCAGCACGACGGCGTCGTCCGCACGGCTGCGTTCACCGTCACCGTGGAGGCGGACCATGACCACTGACGTCCCGCACCGCCCGGACGCGACGCAGCACGTCGAGCTCGCGATCACCGGCATGACCTGCGCGTCCTGCGCGAACCGGATCGAGCGCAAGCTCAACAAGCTCGACGGCGTCACCGCCACCGTCAACTACGCCACCGAGAAGGCGTCGGTCACGTTCCCGGGCTCGGTGAGCACCGGCGACCTGGTCAGCACCGTCGAGGCGGCCGGGTACGCCGCCGCGCTGCCGGAACCGCCTGCGGCGCAGGGCGACCCGGACCGGTCCGACCGCGAGGACCCCGCTGACGTCCGGCTGCGCGACCTGCGCCACCGGCTGCTGGTGAGCGCGGTGCTGTCGGTGCCGGTCGTCGTGCTCGCGATGGTGCCCGCCTGGCAGTTCACGTCGTGGCAGTGGCTCTCGCTCACCCTGGCGGCGCCGGTCGTGGTGTGGGGCGGCGCGCAGTTCCACCGCGCGGCGTGGACCAACCTGCGCCACGGCGCCACGACGATGGACACGCTGGTGTCGGTGGGCACGCTCGCGGCGCTCGCGTGGTCGGTCTACGCACTCTTCTGGGGGACGGCGGGCGAACCCGGCATGGTGCACCCCTACGAGCTCACCGTCGAGCGCTCCGACGGCGCGGGCAACATCTACCTCGAGGCCGCCGCCGGCGTCACGACCTTCCTGCTGGCCGGCCGGTACGTCGAGGCCAGGTCCAAGCGCCGCTCGTCGGCCGCGCTGCGCGCGCTGCTCGAGCTCGGCGCCAAGGACGTCGCGGTGCTGCGCGGCGGTCGCGAGCAGCGGGCCCCGGTCGAGCAGCTGGTCGTGGGCGACGAGTTCGTCGTCCGGCCGGGCGAGAAGGTCGCCACCGACGGCACCGTCGTGCAGGGCACCTCGGCCGTCGACGCCTCGATGGTCACCGGCGAGTCGGTGCCGGTCGAGGTGGGCCCCGGCGACGGCGTGGTCGGCGCGACCGTGAACGCCGGCGGGCGGCTGGTCGTGCGCGCCACCCGGGTCGGCGCCGACACCCAGCTCGCGCAGATGGCGCGCCTGGTCGAGCAGGCGCAGACCGGCAAGGCGCAGGTGCAGCGGCTGGCCGACCGCGTGTCGGGCGTCTTCGTCCCGGTCGTCATCGCGCTCTCCGTCGCGACGCTCGGCTTCTGGCTCGGCACCGGATCCGGTGCGGGAGCGGCGTTCACGGCCGCCGTGGCGGTGCTGATCATCGCCTGCCCGTGCGCGCTCGGCCTGGCCACGCCCACCGCGCTCATGGTCGGGACGGGCCGGGGCGCCCAGCTCGGCATCCTGCTGCGCGGGCCCGAGGTGCTGGAGCAGACCCGCACCGTCGACACCGTCGTGCTCGACAAGACGGGCACCGTCACCACCGGCGTGATGGCGCTGCGCGAGGTGGTGCCGGCCGAGGGGGAGGACGCCGACGAGGTGCTGCGGCTGGCGGGTGCGCTCGAGCACGCGTCCGAGCACCCGGTCGCGCGGGCGGTGTCCGCGGCCGCCCGCGAGCGGTTCGGCGACCCGGCCCCGGTGGCCGACTTCACCAGCACGCAGGGCCTCGGCGTGCAGGGCGTGGTCGACGGCCGCGCGCTCGTCGTCGGGCGGCCTCGCCTGCTCGCCGAGTGGTCCGTCGAGGTGCCGCAGGCGTTGCAGGACACCGCGTCCCGGCTGCAGGCCGGGGGCGCCACCGTCGTCGCGGTCGGCTGGGACGGCGCGGCCCGCGGGCTCCTGGTCGTGGCCGACGAGGTGAAGCCGACCTCCGCCGAGGCGGTGCGGCGGCTGCGCGGCCTCGGGCTGCGCCCGGTGCTGCTGACCGGCGACAACGAGGCCGTGGCGCGCAGCGTCGCGGGCGAGGTCGGCATCGACGAGGTGGTCGCCGACGTGCTGCCCGCCGACAAGGTGGCCGTGGTCGAGCGGCTGCAGGGCGAGGGGCGGGTCGTGGCGATGGTGGGCGACGGGGTCAACGACGCCGCCGCGCTCGCGCAGGCCGACCTCGGCCTGGCGATGGGGACGGGCACCGACGTCGCGATCGAGGCGTCCGACCTCACGCTGGTGCGGGGTGACCTGCGGGTGGCGGCCGACGCGATCCGGCTGTCGCGGCGCACCCTGGCAGTGATCAAGCAGAACCTGTTCTGGGCGTTCGCCTACAACGTGGCGGCCATCCCCCTGGCGGTGGCGGGCCTGCTCAACCCGATGATCGCGGGCGCCGCGATGGCGCTGTCGTCGGTGTTCGTGGTGACCAACAGCCTGCGGCTGAGGGGCTTTCGCGCTGCGTGACCTCCGCGCGGGTCTTGGCACTCTCGCCGGAGAGTGCTAATCTGCTGGCGCGTCCGGGGCCGGGGAGGCCCACGGACCGATGCCACGACACCCCGGTCGTCAGGGTGGCGACCGGTGTTGCGAGGAGGTGGTGGTTGTGGCCCTGACCTTCGACCCCTTCCGTGAGATGGACCGGCTCACCGCGCAGCTGCTGTCCACGTCCCGCGACCAGGCGCGGGCGTCCCGCTGGATGCCGATGGACCTGTACCGCGCGGGCGACCACTACGTCGTCACGGCCGACCTGCCCGGTGTCGACCCGGGCACGATCGACCTCGACGTCGACGGCACGACCCTGACGATCCAGGCCGAGCGCACCGTGGGGTCGCCCGACGGCGCGAGCTGGATCGCCCAGGAGCGCCCCGCCGGCCGGTTCGTGCGCCAGCTCAGCCTCGGGGACGGGCTCGACGTCGAGCAGATCCACGCGTCGTACGAGAACGGCGTGCTCTCCCTGACGATCCCGGTGGCCGAGAGGGCGCGTCCGCGCAAGATCGCGGTCGAGCACCGGGCGAGCGGCGCCGGCGAGGTCGGCTCGTCCGCCGACGTCAAGGGCGAGGTGACCTCGGGCGCCTGACGCCCGGTCCAGCGGTCAGCGGCACTCCGCCGCGAGCTCCGCCACCGCGGACTCCGGCGGGGTGCCGTCGCTGTCGTTGACGTCCTCCGCGGCGTCGAGCAGCGGCGACTCGACCCCGAGCCCCTGCGCGAGGTCGATGGCGGCGTCGAGGGTGCTGCGCTCGGAGTCGCTCAGGTCGTTGTCCGCCACGAGCGGGCACACCGTCGAGCTGAGCTCGCGCACGGCCGACTCGCTGGCCTGGGCGCCGGCGGCCGACGCCGAGTCGGACGCGACGTCCTGCGCCGCCTGGCAGCCGGCGAGCAGGACGGCGGACAGGAGGGCGGTGGCTGCGGCGGCGTGGCGGCGGGTCACGGGCCCAGTGTCGCAGACGAGCCGGTCGTGACCGGCTGCCGCGCACACGCGTTGCGGCCGTGCGCATCTCGCGCGCTGTCCACAGGTGCCCGCGCGTCGCGCGGGTCGTCCACAGCGGGGCGGGGCGCGTGGACGGCTGTCGGTGGCCGCTGCAAGACTCGCCGGGTGCTGACCGTCCACCGCTCGGAGTCCGGGCTCGCGCTCGTCTCCGCGCTGGCGGAGGTGCTCGCCGAGCCGCTCGACGACCCCTTCACGCCCGACGTCGTCGCCGTGCCCGCCGCCGGCATCGAGCGGTGGCTCGGCCAGCGGCTGTCGCACCACCTCGGGGCCGGGCCGGCCGGCGACGACGGCGTCTGCGCGAACGTGCTGTTCCCCCGCCCCTCCGAGGTGCTCGACGCCGCGGTGGCCTCGGTGAGCCCCGAGCACGCCCGGGCGGTCGAGGCGTGGGCCCCCGAGCGCACCACCTGGGTGCTGGTCGACCTGCTCGAGGAGGTCGCGTCGTCGCTGGTGCCGCTGGAGGGCTACGAGCCGGTGCACCGCCACCTGCACCTGGGCGCCGACGTGCCCACCGGTCGCCGGTACGCGCTGGCCCGCCGGGTCGCCGGCCTGCTGCACCGCTACGAGGTGTCCCGGCCCGAGGTGCTGCAGGGGTGGGCGCGCGGCGAGGTCGCCGTGCCCGCCGACCTGCGCTGGCAGCCGCTGCTGTGGTCGCGGCTGCGCGACGAGCTCGGGCCGGGTCCCGCCGAGCTGCTGCCCGCGGCGATCGAGGGTCTCGTCGCCGCGCCCGAGCAGGTGCGGCTGCCGTCCCGGGTCAGCGTCTACGGCGCCAGCCGGATCGACGCCTCGCGGCTGGCGGTGCTCACCGCGCTGGCCGAGCAGCGCGAGGTGCACCTGTGGCTCAACCACGCCAGCCCGGCGCTGTGGGACGCGCTGGCCGCCCGCGGCGCCCCGCCTGACCTGCGCCGCGTCGCGGTGCCCACGCCCGCCCGCACCCCGCTGCTCGCGTCGCTGAGCCGCGACGTGCAGGAGCTGCAGCAGCGGCTGGCCGTCGCCTCGCCGCGGCACGCCGGCGCCCACCACCCGCCGGCCCGACCTGGGGCCGGCACGCTGCTGGGCCTGCTGCAGCGGTCGCTGCACGACGACGAGCTGCCCGCCCACGCCGACCGGCCGACCGTGCCGCGGTCGGACCGCTCGGTGCAGGTGCACTCGTGCCACGGGCGCACCCGCCAGGTCGAGGTGCTGCGCGACGTCGTGCTCGGGCTGCTGGCCGACGACCCCACGCTCGAGCCGCGCGACGTGCTCGTCATGTGCCCCGACGTCGAGGCCTTCGCCCCGCTGGTGAGCGCGGTGTTCGGCTCCGAGCCGGCGCAGCGGCTGCGCGTGCGCATCGCCGACCGCTCGCCGCGCCAGGTGAACCCGGTGCTGGCCGTCGTCGGCTCCCTGCTCGACGTCGTCGCGGGTCGCGTCACCGCCACCGAGGTGCTCGCGCTCGCCGCCGCCCCGCCGGTGCGCCGTCGGTTCCGGTTCGACGACGACGCCCTCGAGCAGGTGCGCACCTGGGTGGTCGAGTCCCGGGCGCACTGGGGGCTCGGCCCCGAGCACCGGGCCGGCTGGAAGATGGGTCAGGTCGTCGAGGGCACCTGGCGGGCGGCGCTCGACCGCGTCCTCACCGGCGTCGTCCTCGGCGGCAGCGACGAGGCGGTCGGCGGGTCCTTCCCGCTCGACGGGATCGACTCCGGCGCGGTCGACCTCGTCGGCCGGTTCGCCGAGCTGCTCGACCGGGTCGACGCCGCCGTCACCGCGCTCACCCGCGAGCAGCCCGTCGGCACGTGGCTCGAGGAGGTCGAGGCGGCCGTCCTGGCCCTCGTCGACGTCGCGCCGTCGTCGGCGTGGCAGCTCGTGCAGCTGCGCGAGGAGCTCGCCGAGGTGCGGGCCGAGGCGTCCGCGTCCGGCGCACCGCTCTCGCTCGCCGACGTCCGGGCGATGCTCGACGCCCGGCTCGCCGGGCGGCCCACCCGCTCCAGCTTCCGCTCCGGCGGCCTCACCGTGTGCACGCTGGTGCCGATGCGCTCGGTGCCGCACCGCGTGGTCTGCCTCCTCGGGCTCGACGACGAGGCGTTCCCGCGCCGCAGCCGCCCCGACGACGACGACCTGCTCGCCCGCGACCCCCACCTCGGCGAGCGCGACCCGCGCAGCGAGGACCGCCAGCTCTTCCTCGACGCCCTCACCGCCGCCGACGAGCGGCTGGTCGTGCTGTTCCGCGGCCACCACGAGCGCACCGGTGCGCAGATGCAGCCCGCCGTGCCCGTCGGCGAGCTGCTCGACGCCCTCGACGCCGTCGCCGTGGGTGACGACGGCGCCCCGGTGTCCGCGCAGGTCACGGTGCACCACCCGCTGCAGCCGACCGACCCCCGCAACTTCCTGCCGGGGCAGCTCGGCAGCGAGCGCCCGGTGTCGTTCGACGCCGCAGCCCGGGCCGGGGCCGAGGCGTCCCGCCGCGAGCGCACCGAGCGGCCCTCGCTGCTGCCCGCCCTGCTCCCCGCCCCGCCGCCCGAGCGCGAGCTGCTGCTGCAGGAGCTGCGCTCGTTCGCCGTGGCCCCGGTGCGGTCGCTGTTCGCGCAGCGGCTGCGGGTGTCCGACCCCTGGGAGGACGAGGCACCCGACGACGTGGTCCCGCTCGAGCTCGGTGGTCTCGGCGAGTGGGGCATCGGCACCCGCGCCCTCGACGCCCTGCAGCGCGGGCACGCGATCGAGGACATCGTCGCGGCCGAGCGCGGACGCGGGACGCTGCCGCCCGACCCGCTCGCCACCCGGGCGCTCACCAAGGTCGGGCCCCGGGCCGTCGAGCTGCACGAGCGGGCGCGCGAGTGGCTCGAGGACGTCACGGGTCCGGTGGCGCCCGAGGCCGTCGAGGTCGACGCGCTGCTCCCGGACGGCCGCCGCGTGCTGGGCTCGGTCAGCGGCCTGCGCGGGCGCACCCTGCTGCGGCTGCAGTACTCGAGCCTGGCGCCGAAGCACCGCCTGGAGGCGTGGATCGACCTGCTCGCGCTCACCGCCACGGCCCCGGGCACGGTGGACGGCGCCGTCGTCCTGGGCCGGGGGTCGAGCGGGTCGTCGGGGCTGTCCCGCCTGCGCGCGCCCGACCCCGCCGACGCCGCCCGGTTCCTGCTCGAGATCGCGCAGCTGCGCGACCTCGGCCTGCGCACGCCGCTGCCGCTGCCGCTGCGCACCGCCGCCTGCTGGGCCGAGCACCGCTTCCGGCAGCGCAGCGAGCGCAACGCGGGGTTCGAGGCCGAGAAGTGCTGGGTCACCTCGTTCCAGGACAGGGACAAGGGCTTCGACAAGGAGGACGCCGACCGCGACCACGTGCGGGTGTGGGGCGAGCGGTACCCGTTCGCCGAGCTGCTGGCGTGGCGCTCGCCCGAGCCGGTCGCCCGGCACGGCGAGGAGACCACCGACTTCGGCCGGCTCGCCTGCCGGCTCTGGTGGCCGCTGCTCGAGCGGGAGGAGGCCCGGTGAGCGGCCGGCTGCGGCTGGTCGGCGCGCCGACCCTGGAGTCCGCGTCGTACGAGCCCATCGACCTCGCCGCGGAACTGCCGTCCGGCACCACCGTCCTGGAGGCCAGCGCCGGCACCGGCAAGACGTACACGATCGCCGGGCTGGTGACCCGGTACGTGGCCGAGGGGCGCGCCCGCATCGACCAGGTGCTCGCGGTCACCTTCGGCGTCGCCGCCACGAGCGAGCTGCGCTCGCGGGTGCGCGAGCGGCTGGTCGAGGTCCGCGACGCCCTCGACCACCCGGCCGCGACGGGCGGGCACCCCGACCCCGTGGTGCGCCATCTCGGTGCCGCGACCCCCCACGAGGTCGCGCTCCGCCGCACCCGCCTGGCGGCCGCGCTGGCCGACTTCGACGCCGCGACGGTCGCCACCGTCCACGAGTTCTGCCAGCAGGTGCTCACCGGGCTCGGGGTCGCGGCCGACACCGACCCGCACGTCGAGCTGGTCGAGAACCTCGACCACGTGGTCGCCGACGTCGTGGCCGACCTCTACCTGCGGCACGTCACCTCGGTGCGCGAGGGCGAGCCGGCGCTGTCGCTCGCGCTCGCCACCCGGCTGGCCACCGAGGTGACCTCCGACCGGCAGGCGCTGCTGCTGCCCTCGCCCGACGAGCCCCAGGTGGGACCCGAGGCGGCGCTGCGGCTGCGGTACGCCGCCGCCGTCCGCGCCGAGGTGGCCCGTCGCACCCGGGCCGCGCGCGTGGTCGGGTTCGACGACCTGCTGGTGCGGGTGCGCGACGCCCTCGCCGACCCGGTGCTGGGGCCGGTCGCGCAGGAGCGGCTGCGGGCCAGGTTCGAGGTGGTGCTCGTCGACGAGTTCCAGGACACCGACCCCGTGCAGTGGGAGGTGCTGCGGCTCGCCTTCCACGGCCACCGGCCGCTGGTGCTCATCGGCGACCCGAAGCAGGCGATCTACGCCTTCCGCGGCGCCGACGTGCACGCCTACCTCGCCGCGGCCACGGCCGCGGACCAGCGGCGCACGCTCGACCGCAACTTCCGCAGCGACCCCGCCGTGCTCGAGGGCCTCGAGCGGCTCTTCCGCGGTGCGGCGCTCGGCGACGAGGCCATCGTGGTGCGGCCGGTCGCGGCCGGGTACGAGGTGCCCGCCGTCGAGCCCGCGCCGCCGGCGCCGGTGCGGCTGCGGGTGGTCGGGCGCGAGGGCCACCCCACCAACAGGAGCGGGCTGCTGGCCACGCCGCTGGCCCGCTCGCTCGTCGCCGCCGACGTCGCCGCCGAGGTCGTGCGCACGCTGTCGGCGGGGCTCACCCACACCCCGCGCGGCGGCGAGCCCCGTCCGCTCGAGGCCCGCGACGTCGCCGTGCTCGTCCCGACCCGCGCGACCGCCGAGCTGGTCCGCACCCGGCTGCGCGAGGTGGGCGTGAGCAGCGTCTTCACCGGCACCACGAGCGTGTTCGGGTCCGAGGCGGCGGCCGACTGGGTCACGCTGCTGCAGGGCCTCGACCAGCCGCATCGGGCGGCGCTCGCCCGCCGGGCCGCCCTCACCGTCCTGGTCGGGCGCGACGCCGCCGCGCTCGACGCGGCGGGCGACGCCGGCGACGACGAGCTCTCCGCGCAGCTGCGGGAGTGGGCCGAGGTGCTCGCCGAGCGCGGCGTCGCCGCGCTGTACGAGCGGGTGGGCAGCGACACCGACCTCGCCGGCCGCGTGCTGGCGCGCACCGACGGCGAGCGCGTCCTCACCGACCTGCGGCACGTCGTCGAGGTGCTGCACCAGCACGCCCTGCGCGAGCAGCTCACGCTCACCGGTCTGCTGGGGTGGCTGCGCGAGGAGGTCGAGCGCGCCCGCGCCGACCACGACCAGGACCGCGCCCGCCGCCTCGACACCGACGCCGCGGCCGTGCAGATCGCGACGGTGCACACCAGCAAGGGCCTGGAGTTCCCCGTCGTCCTGGTGCCCTTCGGGTGGGACCTCATCGGCGCGGGCCAGCGGTCCGACTTCCCGCGCGGGCACGACGCCGACGGGCGTCGCACCGTGCACGTCGGCGGGCCCGGGTCGCCCGGGTTCGACGCCGCCCGCGACGCCGAGCGCGCCGACGAGGCCGGCGAGGACCTGCGCCTGCTGTACGTGGCTGCCACCCGGGCGATCTCGCGCCTCGTGCTCTGGTGGGCACCCACGTGGAACACCCGGTCCTCGCCGCTGCACCGGCTGCTGGCCGCCGACGACCCGGCTGCGCCGCAGCCGCTCGACGTGAGCATCCCGCCGGACGACGCGCCGGTGCTGGCCAGGTTCGCGGGGCTCGCCGGGCCGGGCCTGGCCGTCGAGCCGGTCGTCCCCGTCGAGGTCGAGCCGCTCTCCGCGGTGACGGACGCCGGGCTGTCCGCGCGGCTCGCCGCGCGCGAGCTGGGCCGCGAGCTCGACGAGTCGTGGCGGCGCACGTCGTACAGCGGGCTGACCCGCGACGCCCACGAGCTGGTCGCCCACGTCGCCAGCGAGCCCGACGTGCGGGTGGTCGACGACGAGGCGACCGGCTCCGACGAGCCCGACGACCAGCCGGTGGCCGAGCCCGCGGCGCCGGTCGACGACGCAGACGCCGCGCTGCTCGAGATCGCCTCGCCGATGGCCGATCTCGAGGGCGGTGCGGCCTTCGGAACCCTCGTGCACGGCGTCCTCGAGCAGGTCGTGCTCGACCCCGCCGACCCGCTCGGTGCGCTGACCCGCGCGGCCGGGTCGGTGCTGCGGTGGCAGCGCTCGTCGGTCGCCGCCGACGAGCTCGCCGCCGCGCTGCTGCCGAGCGTCACCACGCCCTGGGGGCCGATCAGCGACGGCCTCGCGCTCGCCGACCTCGCGCCGCACGACCAGCTCACCGAGCTCGAGTTCGAGCTGCCGCTGTCCGGTGGCGACCTGCCCTCTGCCGGAACGGGTCCGGTGCTCGGCGACGTCGTCGGGCTGCTGCGCGCGCACCTCGACGACGGCGACCCCGTGCTGCCCTACGCCGACCTGCTCGACGACCCGCTGCTGCGCGACCAGCCGCTGCGCGGCTACCTCACCGGCTCGCTCGACCTCGTGGTCCGGGTCGGAGGCGCCGCGGCGCCGCGGTACGTCGTCGTCGACCACAAGACCAACCGGCTCGCGCCGCCGGACGAGCCGCTCACCGCCTGGCACTACCGGCGGTCGGCGCTCGACGACGCCGTGCGGCAGGCCCACTACCCGTTGCAGGCGATGCTCTACACGGTCGCGCTGCACCGGTTCCTGCGCTGGCGGCAGGCCGCCTACGACCCGGGCGCGCACCTCGGCGGCGTCGCGTACCTGTTCCTGCGCGGCATGGTCGGCCCGTCGGTGCCACCCCGTCCCGACGGGTTCGTGCCGGGCGTGTGGACGTGGACCCCGCCGGCCGCGCTCGTGCTTGCGCTCAGCGACCTGCTCGCCGGAGGTGCACGGTGACCACGACGACCACGGCCGCCGACGCCACCGACCTGTCGCCCGGCGTCGCCCTGCGCGCCACCGGCCTGCTCGGCACCTTCGGCGCGGCTGGCGTCCTGCACGCCGCCGACGTGCACGTCGCGCAGCGCCTCGGCGCGCTCTGCGGCGAGCCCGACGAGCAGGTGCTCCTCGCTGTCGCGCTCGCCGTGCGGGGCGTCCGGATGGGGTCGGTGACGCTGCGGCTCCGCGAGGCCGCCGACACGGTCGTCGTCGACCGGTCCGACCCCGAGGCGGTCGTCGCGGTCGACCTGCCGTGGCCCGAGGCCGACGCGTGGGTCGAGGCGGTCCGCCGCAGCGTCCTGGTGCGCGTGCACCGGCCGGGCGAGCCGGCCACCGGCCCGGCCCGCCCGCTGGTGATGTGGGACGACGACGTGTGGCTCGAGCGGTACTGGCGGATGGAGGAGCTCGTCGCGGCCGACCTGACCCGCCGCACCGTCGCCGTCCACGGGCTCGCCGGCGAGGCGGTCCGCGCGCAGCTCGAGCGGCTCTGGCCGGCCCCGCCGGGGGACGACGACCCCGACGCCGACCAGCGCGACGCCGCCGCCACGGTCCTCGCCCACGGGGTCGGGGTGCTCGGCGGCGGCCCCGGCACCGGCAAGACCACGACCGTCGCGCGGGTCCTGTGCGCGCTGCGCGAGCTGTCGCCGCAGCCGCCGCGGGTGGCGGTGGCCGCGCCGAGCGCGAAGGCCCGCAACCGGATCGAGGAGTCGCTGGCCGCCTCGGCCGCCGACGTCGGAGCGCCGTTCACCGACGACGAGCGCACCTTTCTCGCCTCGGTGCCCGCGTTCACGCTGCACAAGCTGATCGGCGCCTCGATCACGAGCAACCGCTCGCGGCACCATGCCGGCAACCCGCTGCCCTACGACGTGGTCGTGCTCGACGAGATGTCGATGGTGTCGCTGTCGATGTTCCGGCGGGTGCTCGACGCGCTGCGCCCGCACGCCCGTCTGCTGCTGGTGGGCGACCCCGACCAGCTCGCCTCGGTCGAGGCGGGTGCGGTGCTGGGCGACCTCGACTCCCTCCCGGCCACCTCGCCGGTCGGCGCCGGCGTGGCGCGGCTCGAGCACAACCACCGCATCGACGACGACCGTCCCGAGCTCGCCGACCTGGCGGCGGCGATCCGGACGGGCGACGCCGACCGGGTGCTCGAGATCCTCGACGGGACGGACGCCGTCCGCTGGCACGAGGTCGCCGACGACGCGCAGCTGCTGCCGGCCGAGGTGCTCGACGACGTCCGCTCGCGGTGCCTCGGCGTCACCCGGGTCCTCGGACCGGCGGCGCGGGCCGGTGACGCCGCGACGGCGCTGGCGGCGCTCGACCGGCACCGCCTGCTCTGCGCGCACAGCCGCGGTCCGCGCGGGGTGTCGCACTGGAACGGCGTGGTGCAGCGGTGGGTCGTCGACGACGACCCCGACGCGGGCGCGCGGTTCGACGGCCGCTACGCCGGCATGCCGGTGATGCTCACCCAGAACGACTACGAGAACCGGGTGTGGAACGGCGACACCGGCGTCGTGCTCGCCGGTCCCCACCGGCTGGAGGTGGTCGTCGGACGCGGTGCGGTGCTGTCGCCGCCGATCGCGCTGACCCGCATCGCGGGCATCAGCACGATGTACGCGACCACCGTGCACAAGAGCCAGGGGTCGGAGTTCGACGCCCTCACCCTCGTCCTGCCGCACGCCGACTCGCCGCTCGCGACGCGCGAGACCCTGTACACGGCCGTCACCCGCGCCCGCAGCGACGTGCTCCTCGTGGGGTCGGAGGCGGCCGTGCGCACCTGCGTCGCCCGCCGCGCCTTGCGCGCCACCGGTCTCGGGCGCCGTCTCGCGGCTACGGTGGCGCCATGAAGACGGTGGGCGTGGTCGTCGGCGGGCTCGTCGTGGTGATGGGCCTGGTCTGGACCCTCCAGGGCGCGGGGGTGCTCGTCACCGGCAACAGCCCGATGGAGGGCGTCTCGCTCTGGGTGTTCCTCGGGATCGTGACGATGCTCGTCGGCGGGCTGATCGCCTGGCTCGGGCTGCGCCGCTCGCCGCGCTCGCCCGGCGGGCCGCGCTGATGTCGTTCGCCGAGCGGGTCGCCCCGTACGCCGACCGCTACCCCGAGCCGGCCTACACCGGCGACGGCGGCGAGGCCTCCGCCTGGATCCGCCGCCACGACGAGCCGCGCACGCTCGAGCACAGCAACGGCGGCGGCGCGCACTACCTCGCCACCGGGCAGACCACCGGCGGGCACCTCGGGCTCTACCGGTGGGACATGGGTCCCGAGCCGAGCGGCCCGTCCCCGCACTTCCACCGCGGCATCACCGAGTCCTTCTTCGTGCTGTCGGGCACCGTCCGCATCCACGACGGTCGCGGCTGGAACGACTGCACCGCAGGCGACTTCGCCTTCGTCCCCGAAGGCGGCGTCCACGGGTTCCGCAACGAGTCGGGGGCGGACGCCTCGATGCTGATCCTCTTCACGCCCGGCGCCCCGCGCGAGCACTACTTCGAGACCCTCGCCGACCAGGTGCGCCGCGAGGCGATGACCGACGACGACTGGCGCGAGTTCTACCTGCGCCACGACACCTTCTGGGTCTGAGCGGCCGGCCGACCGGCGCCGGTCAGTCGGCGAGGCGGAACGACAGCTCGGTGTCCCACTCCTCCATCGGCTGCCCGGGCTCGTCGAGGTAGCGCTCGACCCGGCAGCCCCAGACCTCGCCGTCCGGGCCGTCCTGCACGTCCCAGGTCAGTCCCTCGCGGTCGGCCCACGCCAGCAGCGCGGCGGTCGCCTCGACCAGGCCGTCCGGGTGCCCGTGGTGGGTCACCTCGGCGTAGCGGCCGGCCGGCAGCTCGTCGACGAACAGGTCGCGCTCGGCCTGCAGGTCGGCGGACGGGACGGGGACGCCGGCCTCGAGCACCAGCTCGCGCTCCATGTCGATCACCCGGTAGCGCAGGATCGGTGGGCCGGCCGGCTCCACCCCGCGTTCGCCGAGCAGGGCGAAGAGCTCGCCGATGCGGTCGGCCACGGCGCCGATGGTGGTCATCGTCACGGCGCCCCGGACGCCGAGGTACGGCTGGGCGGCGCGCTCGACGACGGTGGGCGTGGGGGAGTCGCTCATGCCAGGACGGACCGCCGGGCGTCCGCGGACTCATCGGTCGCGGGTGCGGAGGTGGGCGCCGGCAGCGTCACCACGCGGTCGACCAGGTCGAGACCGGTGCGGGCGTGGGTGATCCACAGCACGGTCCGGTCGTCCGTGGCGAGGACGTCGCGTGCCACCGACTCCGCCGTGGCGGTGTCGAGGTGGGCGGTCGGCTCGTCCAGCACGAGCACGGGCTGGTCGGCGAGCAGCGACCGGGCCAGGCCGAGGCGCGCCCGCTCGCCGCCCGAGACGTCGGCGTGGCCCTCCCCGACGAACGTGCCGAGGCCGGCCGGCAGCCCGCGCACCCACGGTCCCAGGCCGGCCCGCTGGAGCGCGTCCGCGACCGCACCGTCGTCGGCGCCCGGCCGGGCGAGCCGCACGTTCTCGGCGACGGTCGTCGCGAACACGTGGGGGTCGTCGTCGACGAGGCCGACCGCGCGCCGCACCTCGTCCGGGTCGACCGCGCGCAGGTCGGCGCCGCCGAGGCGCACCGCGCCGTCCTGCGGGTCGACGAAGCGCAGCAGCAGGGCCGCCAGCGTCGACTTGCCGCACCCGGACGGCCCGACCACGGCGACCTTCTCGCCCGGGCGCAGCGCGAGGTCGAGCCCGCGCAGCACCGGGGGTCCACCCCAGCCGGCGGTCACCGCGTCGACCTCGACGTCCGGGCGGACGGTGGGGACGAGCGCACCGCCCCCGGGCGCCACCGCGGGCGGTCGGTCGGCCAGCGCGTCCAGCCGGGCGCGGGCGGCGGCGGTGCGGACGCCGAGCGCACCGGCGTCGGCGAGCAGGGTGAACGCGTCGACCAGCGCGATCGGGAGCATCACCAGCAGGGCGAGGGTGGCGCTGCCGGCAGGGAACCGCGGTCCGACGAGAGCAGCGGCGAGCAGCAGCCCACCCGCACCCGCGAGCAGCGGGAGCGCCCGCGCCGCGGCCACGCCGCGCGCCGACCGCCGGGCGGCACCCGCGAGGTCGCGTCCGACGACGTCGACCCGCTCGAGCGCGGGGCGCCAGGCGTCCCAGTGCACGAGGTGCGGTCCGTCGTCGAGCGCCGCCTCCACCAGCTGCGACAGCGCCGCCCGGTCGCGGACGAGCCCCGGTTCGGCGGCCCGCGCGACCCGGCGGGCGAGCGGGGAGGCCATGGCGGCGACCGTGCAGACCAGGGCCACCACGGCGCCGGCGAGCGGGTCGAGCAGGAGGGCGAACCCGGTCGTGCCCGCGGCCACCAGCGCCGCGGTGCGGCGCGGCTGGCGCACCCGCAGCCGCTCGTCGACCTCGGCGTCCACGTCGTCGACGACCGCGGCGAGCAGCTCGCCGCGACGGGTGCCGGTGACGCCGAGCGCGCCGGGCACGAGCGGGACGAGCCGGTCGTAGACCCGGGCCCGCTGCTCGGCGAGCACCCGCAGCGCGGCGTCGTGCGACACGAGCCGCTCGGCGTAGCGCAGCACCGGCCGGGCCAGGCCGAACAGTCGCACGCCGACCACCGCCACCATCAGGTGCAGGACGGGGGGCTCCGCCGAGGCGCGGGTGATCAACCAGCTCGCGGTCGCGGTGAGCGCGACGCCCGAGGCGACCGACGCGGCGCCGAGCAGCAGCCCGGTGCGCTCGCCGAACCGCGGCGGGTCGGCGTCGCCGGGCGGGGTGGCAGCGGCCGGACGGACGGCGCGGGGGGTGGTGGTCGCGGCCGGTGGGCTCGCCGGTGCGGGCAGCGTGACCAGGTGGTCGGCGAGCGCCACGACCCGCGGGCTGTGGGCGACCACGACCACCGCGCGGTCGCGGGCCAGCTCGACCAGGGTGCGCAGCAGCACGTCCTCGGTCGCGTCGTCGAGGTGGGCGGTGGGCTCGTCGAGCAGCACGAGCGGGCGGTCGGCGAGCACCACCCGGGCCAGGGCCAGCCGGGCGCGCTGCCCGGCGGACAGCCCGGCGCCGTCCTCGCGCAGCCGCGCGTCGAGGCCGCCGGGGAGCGCGGCGACGACCTCGCGCAGCGACACCCGGTCGAGGGCCGCCCACAGCTCGTCGTCGTGCGCGGTGGTGCGTGCGATCCGCAGGTTGTCGGCGACGGTGCCCTCCCGCAGCCACGGGCGCTGCGCCGACCAGGCGATCCGGTCGCGCCACACCTCCGGCTCGACAGCGCTGAGGGGGACGGCGTCCGGCCCGACGAGCACCTGCCCCGCGTCGGCGGCGACCCGTCCGAGCAGCACGTCGAGCAGCGTCGACTTGCCGCACCCCGACGGGCCGCCCAGCACCGTGAGCCCGCGGGCGGGCACGTCGAGGTCGATGCCGTCGAGCGCCGGGCGCTCGCGACCGGGGTAGGTGACGCGCAGTCCTCGGACGGCCACGGGGACCGGCGCGGACGGCCGCAGCACCGTCGTCGAGGGGGGTGCGCCGGCGAGCACCTCGTCGGCCTGCGCGAAGGCCGCGGTGCCCTCGGCCGCCGCGTGGAACTCCGCGCCGACCCGGCGCAGCGGCCAGTACGCCTCCGGCGCCAGCAGCAGCACCACCATCGCGGTCTCGAAGCCGATGCCGCCGTGCGCGAGCCGCAGCCCGACGGTGACGGCGACCAGCGCCACCGACAGCGTGGCGACCAGCTCGAGCACGGCCGACGACGCGAACGCCACCCGCAGGGTGTCGGCCGTCGCGCGGCGGTACCGGTCGGTGACCTGCCGGATCGCGTCCGACTGGGCCGCGGCGCGGCGGTGCGCGACGAGGGTGGGCAGCCCCCGCACGACGTCGAGGAAGTGCCCGGCGAGCGCCTCCAGGCGGCGCCACTGCCGGTCGGCCCGGTCCCTGGTGGTCAGCCCGATCAGGACGGCGAACACCGGCACCAGCGGCAGCGTGAGCAGCACGAGCAGGCCGCTCAGCCAGTCGGTCCAGGCGATCACCGCCACGGTCACGGCGGGCAGGACACCGGCGAGCACGAGCGTCGGCAGGTAGCGCGTCAGGTACGGCTCGGTGGCGCCGACGCCCCGGGTGGCCAGGACGGCGACCGCGGCCGCGCTGCGCCGGGCGCCACCGGCGGCGTCGCGCAGCAGGACGGCGTCGAGCAGGCGGCGGCGCATCGTCACCGCGACGGTGCCGGCGGCGATCTCGAGCTCCTCGCGCGCCGCCAGCACGAGGGTGCGGGCA
>NZ_BAAHAF010000042.1:0-3668 GCF_054777815.1 Angustibacter speluncae
CGCGCGCCGGACGGTGCCGTCGACAGCACGCTGCCGTCGCGCACGGGGGTGCGGTCGAGCGGGGTCGCGGGGGCCTGCGCGACGCCGTCGACGTGCAGCACGGCGCCGGCCGCCTGCCCGAGCGCGGCCAGGACGTCGTCGGTGGTGGCGCCGGCGGCCGGCACCAGCTGGGCGGCGGCCGGCCCGTCCGGGACGTCGACGACGACGTCGAGACGGTCGGGCAGCACTCAGATCACCCGGCCGAAGCCGAACATGCTGGGCTCGTCCTTCTGGTGCACCACCAGGCGCACGGCGTCGCCCTTGTTGCCCTCGACGGTGACGAACGAGCCGTCGTCGCGGACCTCGACCACGATCCCGGTGTGGTCCGACTCCCAGGTCGCACCCCTGTGCAGGTAGATGTCGCCGGTCAGCGGGGTGCGGTGCAGGTTCCCCGCGCGGCGCAGGGCCTCGGCGCCGGCGCGCACGCCGGCGAAACCCTTGGGGCCCTGCAGGTTCGGCAGCGGGTGCCCCGACCTCGCGTACACCCAGGACACGAACATGGCGCACCAGGCGTTGCCGTCCAGGCCGTACCAGCGGCCGTACTTCGTGCGGTTGCCCGCGCCCTCGCGGATGCCGACCTGCGAGCGCGCCAGCCGGGCCACCTCCTTGCGGGCGCGGACGCGGCGCTCGTCGCGCCTCGACCGGCCGCCGCGGGGGGTCGCTCCGGGCCGCTTCGTCGAGCCGCCCTCGTCCCGGACCCTGCGCACCTCGTGCCACGTGCGCCGGGCCGCCCCCTGCTCGGCCCCGAGCACGTTCGCGCTGAAGTACAGCTGCCCGCTGACGCCCGCCGCGGTGGCGAGCAGCGCGGCGACGTCGGCGCGGGTGTCGGCGTCGGCGCCCTTCGCCAGCCGGCGCAGGTCGGCGGTCGTCTCCTCGAGCCGGCGGACGAGCGCGCGGCACAGGTCCTCGAGCCCGTCGACCTCCTCGCTGAGGCGGTAGAGGTCGTCGGCGTCGACCCGCAGCCGGGTGCCGCCGTCGCCGGCCGCGAGCCGGTCGGACGCGACCGGCCTGCCGTTCTCGCCGATCGTCGGACGGTAGGCGGTGCCGCTCACCCCTTCGCTCCCTTCGACGCGTGCGCCTGCACCCGGGTCGACAGGGCCGCCAGCTCACCGCTGAGCCGGTCGACCACGTCGAGCTGGGTGTCCAGCGCGGCGCGGAACCGGTCGGCGCGCCCGCCGGTCCAGTCGATGGCCGCCACGCGGCGGCGCAGCCGGGCCGACTCCAGGCCCAGCCGGCGGCTGTCGGTGCGCAGCCGGTCGGAGACCTCGTGCCACGTGGCGGCCATCTTCGTGACCCCCGTCAGGACAGGACGGTGTGCGCGCTGTCGCCGGCGTTGCCGGCCTCGGCGCCCGCCTCGTCGAGGGCTTGCGCGAGCCGGCGCAGCGCGGGCTCGAACTCGCCCTCCCAGGCGGCGCGGAACCGGTCGGCGCGGGCGCCGGTCCAGGTCGTGCTGCGGACGGTGCCGCCGAGGCTGCTCAGCAGCTGCTGCACGTCGGCGGCGTTCTGGTTCATCTTCGAGCGCAGGCTCGTGGTGCCGGCGACGTCGATCGTGTAGACGGACATGCGTTGCCTCCCAGGGCGTGTCGTGGTTGCTGACGTCCACGACGCTAGGGAGGCGCGGTGCCGCGGCACCATCGGAAGGGGTCCCCAGCGACCTCAGCCGGGCAGGTCGACCAGGTCGTCCGGGGTGATGAGCCGGCGCGAGATGACGTACTCCGCGAGCCCGGTCAGGGCGCTCGGGCCCTGCAGGCCGGGCACGCCGGCGGCGGTGAGCCGCTCGCGCAGGTACTCGATCCGCTTCACCAGCGTGGTGCGCGGCCAGCCCAGCCGCGCGGCCGCCGCCTGGTAGCTGCGCGGGTAGGGGTCGTGCCGCGGCGGCTCCAGCAGGTAGCCGGCGAACAGGGCGAGCAGCGCGAGCCGGTCCTGGGCGTTCACGACCACGCCACCGGCCAGGTTCGTCGCCTGCTCGCCGTCGTCCGCGGCCCGCGCGGCGTCCGGCTCGGCGGCGGTGCCCGCGCGCACCTCGAGGGTGTGCCGGGTGGTGCTCCCCTCGACGTGGACGAGCAGCCGTCCGTCGACGACCGCGCGGCGGCCCGGCGGCAGCACGCTGCGGAAGCCGTAGGCGTCCACGACCGAGAACGGGATGGAGGAGCTGAGGTTCGCCACGAACCACGTCACGGGGTCGGTGCCGGCGCTCACGACCTCGCCCGCCGTGCGGGAGATCCCGGTGTCGTCGGGGTCGAGGACGAGGTCGCACGAGGCCGACCGGCCGAAGACGAGCGTGCCGCCGGGATCGAGCACCACCGGCTCGCCGGCGGGCCCACCCCGCCGGACGTGGACCACCGTCGCCTGCTCCATCCGGGGACCCCTTCCCATGGGACCTGCGCACGCTCCGGACGTACCCTCCCAGACGTGACCACGCCCGGCCGCCGCGACGCGACCCCGACGCTGCGCGAGCGCCTGCGCCGCGACAACGGGCAGGCCGTGGGGCTCGTGCTCGTGCTGGTCCTGCTCGGCGGCGCCGCGTTCGGCACCGGCTGGAAGGCCACCGGCGACGTGCTGCTCTCCGGTGGCACCTGGCTCGCCAAGGGCGACTCCGCGGTCCACGTGAACGGCGGCACCGGGCAGGTCGACGCGGAGGTGCGCGACGAGCTGCTCGCGCAGGCGCGGGCCGCCGGGGGCACCGGGGTCGGCATCGTCCCCGGCCCCGACGGCGGCATGTACGCCGTCGACCCGCAGGCCGGCACCGTCACCGTCGTCGACGGCGCCACGGCCGCGGCGTCCGAGCCGGTCGAGGCCGGCACCGGCGTCGAGGTGCTCGCGGGCGGCGCGCGGGCCGGTGACCCCGTGTACCTCGTCGACCACGAGGGCGGCACCGTGCAGCCGGTCGACCCCGTCACGCTGCGTCCCACCGGCGACCCCGTGCTGCGCGCCGACGGCGGTGTCGGGGCGGCCGTGGTCGACGGCGAGGGACGGGTCTGGGCGGTCTCGCCCGGGCAGCAGCAGGTGGTGGCGGCCGGAGCGGACGCCGAGCCGGTGCGCGCCGGCGCCGACGCCGTGCTCACCAGCGTCGGCGGTCGCGTGGTCGTGGTCGACCTCGCCCGCGACCGCGTCGTCGTCGTCGAGGGCGGCGACCGCCGCGAGCACCGCGTCGAGCTGCGCGACGACGACCGCGTCGCCCAGCCCGCCGAGGGCGACCTGCTCTGGCTCGCCCGCCCGTCCACCGGCGAGGTGCTCGGGGTCGACGTCCGCACCGGCGAGGTGCGCACCGCGGCCACCGGCGCCGGTGCCGGCGACCTGGGACGGCCGGTCGTGCACGGCGGCAGCGTGTACGTCCCGGACCTCGGCGCCCGCGTCGTGCGGGCGGTCAGCGCCGACGGCTCGCGCGCCCCGCGGGAGGTGCAGGTGCCCGGCCGGTCGGACGACTTCACCCTCACCCTGTCCGGCGGCTACGTGTGGGCCAACGACGCCCAGGCCCGCCGCGCCACCGCCCTCGACGTCGCGGGCAACCAGACCACCGTCGACAAGGGTCCGGGCGAGGGCCTGGTCGACGAGGAGGCCGAGCGGGCCGCCGCCCGGGAGGCCGCGGCCGAGCAGGCCGCGCGCGCGGAGCAGGCGCGGCGCGAGGC
>NZ_BAAHAF010000043.1:0-4640 GCF_054777815.1 Angustibacter speluncae
GACTGCTCGGCGGTGGCGGCGGCCTGGCGCAGCCACGGGTCGACGACCGGCGAGTGCGCGCGCAGCACCCGGCCGAGGTGGCCGTCCGGGTCCAGGGCCGCCGGGGTGGTGCTCACGCGCCGCTCCACCGCAGCCACGACAGGTACGAGGAGTACCGCTGGTGGGCGTACTTCAGCGCGAGCGCGTCCTCGTAGACGTCGCCGTGCAGCTTGCCGCGCTGGCGCGCGTGCAGCAGCCGCTCCACCTGCGCGAGCCGGGTGCGGACGGTCTGCTCGTCCAGGCCCTCGAGTCCGGCGTCCAGCTCGGCGAGCACCCGCCCGACGGGGTCGTCGCCGTCGAGGCCCTGCGCGTCGTACTGGCGGCAGGCGGTGTCGAACAGGTCGCGGATCCACGACACCCGGTCGGTGCGCAGCGCCTCGCGCTCGGGGTCGTCGAACGCGCTCGCCTGCAGGTCGGGCTGCAGCTTGTCGTGCAGCACGAACGGCAGCACCGCGCGCAGGCCGTCGAGGGTGACCTCGGCGTCGCCGCGGAAGTAGGCCATCGCCTTGGCGTAGAGCACCAGCGACTGCAGCGCCCGCACCGACAGCCCGTTCAGGGTCTGCGCGCCGACGTCCTCGAGCCGGTCGCGGCCGTCGTCGGCGAGCGCGAGCAGGTGCGGGTCGACGCCGGCGAGCCGGGCGGTGTCCTTGGTCCGGTACTCGAGCTGGCGCCCGGCCCGCTCGAGCAGCTCGAGCTGGGCGGCGAAGTGCTCGAGCCGACGGCGCACGGGCACGGGGAACGGGACCGCGAGCACCTCGCGGTGCAGCCGGTCGTGCTCGTCGGCGTCGAACACGATGCCGGGCGGCACGTTCTCCTCGGGACGCAGGCCGCGCTCGGCCCGGGCGACGAGCTCGCCGAGGAACCGGTTGTTGAACGACAGCGCCTTCACCACGACGTCGATGCGGTCGCGCAGCGCGTCGACCACCTGGAACGTCCCGCCGCCGGCGTCGTCGTTGGCGGTGAGGTACCAGGCCGACGCGCCGGTCTCGTAGACCTGGTCGAACACCTCGACGTAGCCGTCGGCCAGCACGGTGAGCAGCGCCGACTGGGTGCGGGTCGGGATGCGGTTGTACTCGTCGACGATCTTCACCCGCATGCCCAGCCACGACCGCCACGCGACGTCGATGTCGGAGAGCCGCTCGGCCTCGACCAGGTCGCGCGGCAGGGGCGTGCCGAACATGTCCTGCACCGTCAGCTGCGGGTGCCCGTGCTGCATGCCGCGGCGCACCTCGTGCACCGGGTAGCCCGCGATCACCCCCATCAGGATCGCGGACGCCGTCTTGCCGCGGCCCGGGCCGCCGACCAGCAGGCAGCGGCCGCGGACGGCGAACGTCAGCAGCGGCAGCAGCACGAACGAGGAGTACGACTGGTCGGTCGGCAGGTCGACCTCGGCGCCGGAGTCGCCGAGCCGGAACGTGGTCCGGGGGCGGTCGGGCGCGGAGAACTCGACGTCGTAGTGCGGGCTGATGACCGCGTGGTTGACCATCCAGAAGTAGGCCTGCCGCAGCTTCTCGTCGAGCGGCGCACCCGGGGCGACACCGCCACTGGAGGCCTCGTCGGCGAACAGGTGCTCGACGTCGAGGGCGACCGGCGGCGCGGTCGTCGTCCCGGCCCGCGGCGGACGGGTCGGCGCGGCGGAGACCTGCCCGAGATCCGGTTCGTAGGTGCTCACGATGTCAGTATGACACAAATCCGGTGGGCGGGGCGGGACGCTCTCGGCGGGCGACCGGGCCGAGGGCGACCTAGCGTGGACGGCATGGCCCTCAGCACCTGGCACGAGATGCCCGCCCGCGTCGCCACCGGCGCCTTCATCCTCAGCTCCGGCCTGGACAAGTCCGGCGCCGACGAGGAGACCGCGAAGGGGCTGCACGGCATGGCCAGCGGCGCCTACCCGTTCCTCGGCTCGCAGGAGCCGCGCTCGTTCGTCGCGAACCTGTCCAAGGGCGAGATCGCGCTCGGCGCGCTGCTGCTCACGCCGTTCGTCCCGACGGCGGTCGCCGGTGCGGCGCTCACCGGCTTCTCGGCCGCGCTGCTCGGCATGTACCTGCGCACGCCGGGGCTGACCCGCGAGGACGGCGTGCGTCCGACGCAGGACGGCATCGGCATCGCCAAGGACGTCTTCATGCTGGGCGTCGGGCTCAGCCTGGTGGCCGAGGCCTTCGGCCGCCGCCGCGCCCGCGCCGACGACTAGGCCGGGCGGGGCGCGGGGACGGGGATCAGTCCGTGGTCTCCGCGGCCGCGACCGGTGCCGGCGCGGTGCGGGTCGAGCCCGGCGTGCCGGACGCGTAGCGACCGACCAGCTCCTGCAGGTCGACACCGGTGGTGTTCTTCAGCAGCTCCATCGTCTGCACCAGGTTGTCGGTGACCTGCTTCGGCAGGGCGCCGGCACCGTCGGTCGAGACCACGGTGAGCTTGTCGATCGCACCCATCGGGGCCGCGACCTCCTTGGCGACCTGCGGCAGCACCTCGACCAGCATCTGCAGCACCGCGGCCTCGTTGTACTTGGCGAACGCGGCGGCGCGCTTCTCCATCGCCTCGGCCTCGGCCTGGCCGGTGGCCAGGATCGCGGCGGCCTGCGCCTCACCCTCGGCGCGCACCGCCTCGGCCTCGGCGACGCGCCGGGAGCGCTCGGCCTCACCGCGGCGGGCACCCTCGATCGCCTCGGCCTCGGCGAGCGCCGACCGGCGGGACTTGTCGCCCTCACCGGTGAGGCGGGCCTTCTCGGCCTCCGCCTGCGCGGCCGCGATCGACGCCTGCCGGCGCGCGTCGGCCTCGAAGACCTCGGCGTTGCGGCGGCCCTCGGCCTCCTGCTCCACCTGGTAGCGGGCGGCGTCGGCCGGCTTGCGCACCTCGGTGTCGAGCTGGCGCTCCTTGAGCGCGGCCTGCCGGACGGCGACCTTCTCCTGCTCGAGCAGGATCGCCTGGTCGCGGTCCGCCTGGGCCAGCGGCCCGGACGCGGCGGCGGTCGCGGCGGCGGCGTCGGTCTCGGCCTTGATCTCGGACTGCTTCAGCGCCAGCGCGCGCTGGGCGACCGCGATCTCCTCCTCGGCCTTGATCCGGGCCTGCTCGGCGGCCCGGCGGGCCTCGGCCTCGGAGATCGCCGCGGTCTGGCCGACGCGGGCGGCCTCGGGACGCCCGAGGTCGGCGAGGTAGCTGCCGTCGTCGGTGATGTCCTGGATCTGGAAGGTGTCGAGCACCAGGCCCTGGCCGGTGAGCGAGGTCTCGGACTCGTCGGCCACCCGCTGCGCGAAGGCCGCGCGGTCGCGGATGATCTGCTCCACCGTCAGCGAGCCGACGATCGAGCGCAGCGAACCCGCGAGGGTCTCCTGGGTGAACACCTCGATGTCGGCCTGCTGGGTGAGGAACCGCTGGGCCGCGGCGCGGATGGAGTCCTCGTTGCCGCCGACCTTGACGATCGCGACGCCGTCGAGGTTGAGCTTGACGCCCTGCCCCGAGACCGCGCCGCGGATCTGCACCGAGATGCGGCGCGAGGACAGGTCGAGCACGTGCAGGCGCTGCACGAACGGCAGCACGAACACGCCGCCACCCATGACGACCTTCTGGCCGGACAGGTCGGTCGACAGCTGGCCGGTGGTCTCGTTGCGCACGGCCTTGCCGCGCCGGCCGGTGACGATGAACGCCTCGTTCGGCCCGGCGACCTTGTAGCGCTGGGTGATGGCGAAGACCACCAGCAGCAGGACGACGACGATGCCGACGATGGACACGAGCGTGGTCGGGAACTCCACGGGAAACCCCCCTCGGGTTGTGGTGCGGGTCAGGCGCGGCGTGCGACCTGGACGGACGTCGGGGACAGGACGGCGGTGATGGTGACGGGCGTGCCGGCGGGCAGCGCCTCGCCGGCGCGGGCGTTCAGCTTGGTGAGGTGCCCGGCGACCACGATGCTGACCTCGCCGTAGCCCTCCTCGGGCACGGCGCTCACGACCGTCGCGTCGCGACCGGTGAGCGCGGACGAGCGGACGGTGCTGTCGTCGCCGTCGCGGTTCAGCGTGCGGGTGAGGACGCCGGCGCCGGCGCCGATGACGACGCCCGCGCCCAGGCCGGCCGCGGTGGCCCAGCCGTGCGAGCCGGTGGAGCCGTAGGTGAGGGCGCCGACGAAGCCGAGGGCGCCGAGGAAGGCGGCCAGCGAGGCGCCGGAGACGAGATCGCCGCCGAGGGCGTCGAACAGGCCGTCGAAGATCTCGCCGACGACGAGGGAGACGACCAGCAGGGCCACGCCGATCCCGCCGATCACGAGGTACGGGGTCATCGGGCCTCCTCCTGGTCGGCGCGTCCGTGGGGCGGTCGGCGCAGGGTCCGACCGGCCAGGTCGGGCACCTGGATCCTAGCCGGTCGGGGCCGCGGCCCGCCCCGTCGTTGTGGACGCGACCGCTGCCGCCGGGCTCCGCAGGTGCTGCGCCCGAACGTGGGAGAAGTGGTGAAGGTCCCCGCCCGGGGCGTGCTCGCCGTCGGGTGGGGCGTCCGGGTCGCCCGCATACTGTCGGGCGTGGCTTCCCGCAGCACCCCCGACCGTCCGCCCGCGCGCCGGCGTCCGCCCGGCAGCTCCTCGGGCGGCTCGCCGCGCGCCGCGGCGGGCACCCGAC
>NZ_BAAHAF010000044.1:0-25892 GCF_054777815.1 Angustibacter speluncae
GCGGGGACGCGGCCCGAGGCGACGATGCCGACGCCGCGGCCCGGCACCGCGCGCGAGAGCGCCGCGAACGGGGCCACCGCCACCCGCACGACGCCGCCGAGGCGCTGCCCGGGCTGGCGCCACCGGCCGCTGAGCGCGGTGCGGTCGCTCATCGACTCCTCGGCGTCGTGGCCGTGGCCGTGGCCCGCCGAGCCGGCCGCCCCCGCGGAGCGGTTGCGCACGGCCTCGAGCAGGTAGCCGAGCGGCCAGCCGTACAGGCGCACCCGCACGTCCTGCAGGCCGACGTCGACGAGCAGCGCGCGCAGCACCTGCGGGTCGTAGCGCCGGAAGTGGCCCACGCGCCGGTCGCCGGCACCGAACCGGTGCTGCCACGCCGGCACCGACAGCACGACGGCGCCGCCGGGCCGCACCCGCGCCACCCACGAGCCCAGCGCGCCGCGGTCGTCGTCGATGTGCTCGAGCACCTCGAAGGCGCACGCGGCGTCGAACAGCTCGTCGGCACCGAGGGCGGTGTCGTCCCCGTGCAGCACGCGCCCGCGGCTCCCGAGCCGCTCGGCGGCGACGCGGTACGACGCCTCGTCCGGCTCGACCCCGGTGTAGTCGTAGGTGCCGGCGAGCCGAGCGCCGGCGGCGCCCTGGCCGCACCCGAGCTCGAGCAGGGTGCGCGGTGCGGTGCGGGCGAGCTCGCGCTCGATCAGCGGCCACCGCATGCTCGCGGACGGGCTGAGCGGGGGCAGCGGGTCGGTGCGGGCGGGCATCGCGATCCTCTCGGTCAGGGGGCCGACCACGGCGGCGGGCCCGAAGCGCTCGGCAGCCACCCGGGCCGCCTCCCGCCGGTGGTGGTCGACCAGCGCCGGGTCGCCGGCGAGGCGGGTCAGGGTCGCGGCCAGGGCCGCGGCGTCGCCGGGGGGCACGTACAGCGCGGCGTCGCCGAGGGCGCGCCGCTGCGGGGCGGTGCCGGAGGTCACGACGGCGCAGCCGGCGGCGGCCCCCTGGTACACCTTCGTCGGGACGACGCGGGCGGCCTTGGCGGTCGTGCCGAACACCCCGAGGCAGACGTCGTGCCCGGCGACCAGCGCGGGGAGCTGGTCCGGGGCGACCCAGGGCAGCCAGGTGACCCGCGGGTCGTCGCCGAGCACCCGGCGGACCGCGGCCTCGTCCTGCCCGCCGCCCACCAGCGTCAGGCGCACCGGCACGTCCGGCCCGATCGCCGCCACCGCCTGCGCCAGGGTGGTGGTGCCCTGCAGCGGGGTGAACAGGCCGAAGAACACGACCGACAGGTCCGCGGACGCCCGGTCGGGGTGCTCGCGGCGCTCGGCGGCGGCGCGCGCCGCCGCGAACCAGCGCTCCGCCGCACCCACCGGCACCTCGACGACCTTGTTGGCGTCCTGCGGCCGCGCGAGCGTCGCCGACTCGGCGGTGTCGACGACGACGACGTCCGCGGCGCGGGTGGCGGCGTGGTCGAGGCGGTCCAGCGCGGCCAGCACCGCGCTGCCGGTCGCTCCCCGGTCGCGGGCGGTGTCGGCGGCGAAGACGAGCTGGTCGAGCACGAGGGTGGCGCGGGGGAACAGCAGCCGGGCGAGGTGCACGTCGAAGTGGCCCAGGTAGCCCACCAGCACGACGTCGGGACGCCGGGTGCGCGCCGCGGCCCGGCCGCGGACGGCGAGCCGCACCCAGGTGCGCACCAGCGCGGCCGCGAGCAGCGGCAGCCGCCAGGGCCGCTGCAGCATCCCCACCCGGGCGGCGGTGTCGAGCGGCAGCGGCTCGTTCACCTCGGTGACCTCGAGGCCGCGCGCGCGCAGCCCGTCGACGAGCACCGCGACCCGCGGGTGCAGGTCCGGGCGGTAGGTGCCGAACGCGAGGACGCGCGGGCGCGCGGCGCCCGCGGGCGGGCCGCTCACTCCGGCCGGGAGCGGACGATGAGGTCCGCGAGCAGCGCGACGGCGCCGATGATCAGGCCGGTGAGGATGATGAGCACCGTGTTGACCGGGATGTAGACCGGCGGCACCACCAGGTCGACGACGGCCTTGACGAACCCGATCAGCAGCAGCCACAGCGCGATCGGCATCAGCACCTTGAGCGGATTGAAGTACATCGTCATCCGCAGCACCTGGAGGATGTAGCGGTAGGCGTCGCGGAACGGGTGGAACTTCGACTGGCCCGAGCGCTTGGCGTAGTCGATGTCGATGTACTCGACCGGGTGCTGGTTCGACAGGAACGACAGCGTGAGCGTCGTCACGCAGGAGAACCCGGGGGGCAGCAGCCGCAGGTACGGCAGCGACACCGAGCGGCGGAACGCGCGCAGGCCGGAGTTCAGGTCGGGGATCGACGTGCCCGACAGCCGCTCGGCGAACTTGCGGATCACCCACTTCGCGGGGACGCGCAGCACCTTGTGCGTGCCCTCCTCGGTGCGGCGCGCCCCGACGACCTGGTCGCAGCCCGGGTTGCGCAGCAGGTGGTCGACGAACTCGGGGATGCGCTCGTTCGGGTAGGTCATGTCGGCGTCGGTCCACACCACGATCTCGCCGTGGGCCTCGCGGCTGCCGATGCGCCGTGCCGTGCCCGAGCCGCCGTTGCGCTGGAAGGGCATGAGCCGCATGTGCGGGAAGCGCGGCTGCACCTCGCGCAGGACCTGCAGGGTGTCGTCGGTCGACCTGTCGTCGATGACGAGCAGCTCGTAGGTGTGCGGGCTGGCGTCCATCGCCGTGGTGATGCGCTCGATCTCGGCCACCACGTGGTCGCGCTCGTTGTAGCAGGGCAGCACGATCGTCACGAGCGGGTGGCGGGAGGCGGCGTCGTCGGGACCGGTCGAGACGTGCGTCGCCGTGGTCAGGTCGCTCACTGTCGTCCTTCGTGCGGGGGCTGCGGGGGGTCGCCGCCCGTCGGGCGACCGGCCCACGGTAGTACGCCCGGGGCCCCGGTCCCGACCCGGACGGGCGCCGCGCGGGCCGCTGCCGTGCGGGCCGCTGCCATACTGGCCGGATGCGAGGAATCATCCTGGCCGGAGGCTCCGGAACCCGACTGCACCCCATCACGATGGGGATCAGCAAGCAGCTCGTGCCCGTCTACGACAAGCCGATGATCTACTACCCGCTGACCACGCTGATGCTCGCGGGCATCCGCGAGGTGCTGGTCATCACGACCCCCCACGACGCCGAGCAGTTCCAGCGGCTCCTGGGCGACGGCTCGCAGTTCGGCATCTCGCTCACCTACGCCCAGCAGCCGAGCCCGGACGGCCTGGCGCAGGCGTTCCTCATCGGCGAGGAGTTCCTCGGCGGTGAGCCCGCCGCGCTCGTGCTCGGCGACAACATCTTCCACGGCTCGAGCCTGGGCTCGCAGCTGCAGCGGTTCGGCGACATCGACGGCGGCGCGGTCTTCGCCTACTGGGTGAGCGACGCCACCGCGTACGGCGTCGTCGAGTTCGGCCCGGACGGGCGCGCGATCTCGCTCGAGGAGAAGCCGGCGCAGCCGCGCAGCAACTACGCCGTGCCCGGCCTGTACTTCTACTCCGGCGACGTCGTCGAGGTGGCCAAGGAGCTGCGCCCCTCGCCGCGCGGCGAGCTCGAGATCACCGACCTGAACCGGGTCTACATGGAGCAGCAGCGCCTGCGGGTCGAGGTGCTCCCCCGCGGCACCGCCTGGCTCGACACCGGCACGTTCGACTCGCTGCTCGACGCCGGCAACTTCGTGCACACCCTCGAGGCGCGGCAGGGGCTGAAGATCGGCTGCCCCGAGGAGGTCGCGTGGCGCCAGGGCTTCCTCACCGACGACGAGCTGCGCACCCGCGCCGACGCGCTGGTCAAGAGCGGCTACGGCGCCTACCTGCACGAGGTGCTCGCGCGCGGGAAGTGAGCCGCGCGTCGCGGTGGGCGCGGCCTCAGCCGAGGTCGCGCAGCACCGCCGCGGACGCCTGCGCCCAGCGCTCGTCCCACGGCCCGATCGGCTCGACGCCGGCGGCCCGCAGGGCGTCGTGCCCGAGCACCGAGTACGCCGGGCGCGGCGCGGGCCGCACGAACGTCGAGGAGTCGGTCGGATGCACCATCCCCGGGTCCTTGCCCGCGGCCTGGACCACGCGCTGCGCGAAGCCGAACCAGCTCGTGCTGCCCGACGACGTGCCGTGGTAGGTACCCGACGGGGCGCCGGAGGCGACCAGCCGCACGACCAGGTCGGCGAGGTCGACCGTCCAGGTGGGCTGCCCGACCTGGTCGTCGACGACGTCGAGGTGGTCGCGCTGGCTGGCGGCGCGCGCGATCGTCTTCGGGAAGTTCGGGCCGTGCTCGCCGTACAGCCAGGCGGTGCGCACGACGTAGTGGTCGGGGCAGGCGGCCGCGACCGCCCACTCGCCCGCGGCCTTGGTGCGGCCGTACGCCCCCACCGGGTGCTGGGGGTCGTCCTCGCCGTAGGGCTCGGTCGCGTCGCCCGCGAACACGTAGTCGGTCGAGATCTGCACCAGGCGGGCGCCGACCGCGGCGCACGCCCGTGCGACGTGGGCGGCGGCGGTCGCGTTGACCGTGAAGGCCGCGCCCTCCTTCTCCTCCGCGGCGTCGACCGCGGTGAAGGCGGCGCAGTTCACCACCACCTCGGCGTCGCCGACGGCCGCACGGGCCTGCTCGGGGTCGGTGAGGTCGTGGTCGGCGATGTCGACGCCGCGCACCTCGTGCCCGGCCGCGCGCACCGCGGCCACGAGGTCGGTGCCGAGCATGCCCTGGGCGCCCGTGATCAGCCATCTCACGACGGCGACCCTACCCGTCAGGGCACGGCGACCGACTGGCAGCCGAGCAGCTTGTCGGCGCCGTTCGAGACGTTCACGCCGTAGGCGCAGACCCGGTACGTCGTGCCCCGCGGCACCTGCACCGTGCCGCTGAACCCGTGGTTCGCCCCGTAGTACGGGTAGGCCTTCCCGACGTCCGGGCGCGAGCGGTTCGCCAGCGTCGGGGCGCCCCGCCCGGAGGCGTCGAGCCAGACGTAGATCGGGTTGCGGGTGTCGGGGTCGAAGGACCACCCGCTGGCCGTGATCGTGGCCACCGAGCCCGAGACCGCCTGCTGCGTCACGCGTTCCAGGTTGCCGGTCGGGTGGCCCTGGACGAAGACCTTGCGGCACCCCAGCGTGCTCGCCCGTCCGGCGCCGTAGTTGACGCCGTACACGCAGACGTCGTGCCAGCCGGGCGGCGCGGTCACCGTCACGTCGAAGCCGTGCGCCGGCCCCTTGCCGGGGAACGCGCGGCCGACGTCCGGCCGGTCGCGGTTCGCGAGCGCGGGTCCGCCGACGCCGTCGACGTTCACCCACACGTAGATCGGCTGGTACGTCTCGGGATCGAGGGTCCAGCCGGTGGCGCGGATGCTGGTGAAGCCGGTGCTCGCCGTCTCGAGGTTGCCGAGCGGGTCGGCGCCCATGACGGCGGCGACGTCGGCGCGCAGCCGCGGCAGCAGGTCGTACATGCGCTGGCCCGGGCACGCGGTGTTGCCGGCGTCGCGGTGGCCGGAGATCACCGGGAACGTCACCTGCGTGCCGTCCGGGTACCTCGACGTCGTCCCGGCCGCGCCGGAGGCGGTCAGCACCTGGGTGCCGAGGGCGTCGCCCTTCTCCAGCACGATCTTCCAGGCGAGCATGTCGCGCACCGCGGTGTAGGTCGACTGCGGCACCGCGAAGGTGCTGAAGTCGCCGAGCAGCGAGATCGCCCAGCTGTCGGTGTTGAACCCGCCGGTCGCGCCGCTGCGCACGGCGCGGTCGACGCCGCCGGCGCGCGCCTCGAACAGCCGGCCGAACTTGTCGGCGATGACGTTGTACGGGATGTCGCAGTACCCGGTGCCGAGGGCGTAGGTGTACAGGTTCCGCATCATCATCGGCACCTGCTCGGCCGAGTAGCTGTTGCTGTCGGCCGTGTGGTGCACGAAGAAGACCTTGGCGCGCTGGTTGTAGTCGGGCGTCCGGCAGCCCTCGGGCTTGAGGTTCTCGTCGGCACCCCACTGCGCGCGGCTCGCCACGAACGGGCGGGCGGCCAGCGCGTCGGCCGTCGCGAAGGGCCCCGAGTCCAGGTTCGTGTCGGCGGACCGCACCTCGCCGCCGACGGTGAGCAGGCGCAGCCCGGGCACCGCCAGGCCGCCCTCGACGCGCAGCTCGGCCGCGGTGGCCTCCCCCACCCACAGCGGCTCGGTCGACGGCGCGACCGAGGCGCCCTCGGGCGTGTCGGCGTCGGGCGCGTAGTCGCGCTCGTGCAGCTCCTCCCAGCCGCTCCAGCCGCTCGCACCGCGGGTGCGCACCTGCAGGGTGGCGCCGGCCGGGAGCGCGCCGGAGTCCCAGGTCGCGCCGACCATCTGCAGCTCGCCCTCGTAGGAGGTGGCGCTGCCGGCGGCGGCGCGCGAACCCTCGACGGGCGTCTGGTCGAGCTCGGACGGCGCCGCGAGCGCGGCACCCGCCGCCGTCAGGTCGACGACCGGGGCGACGAGCAGGGCGCCGGTGAGCAGGGTCGACAGGACGGCGGTCAGGGCCAGGCGGCGGCCGCGGGCGTGCTGGACGGAGGTCGTCGGCTGGGGAAGCACCGGCACCACTTCCGGGTCTCGGGGGAGGTCGGGCCCAGGAAGGGTAACCCCGCCCCGGCCCGCCCGGGACGGATCAGGACGAAAGAGCGCGTCGAAAGGGCGCGTCGCGTCAGCGGCGGCGCAGCACCATCACGACCTGCTCGTTCACCGACGGGTCGTCGACGAGCCGCTCCTCGTGCAGGCCCGGCGCGTGCGAGGCGACCCAGGCGGCCGGCATCGCGGCCCAGCCGTAGAAGTCGGCGGTCAGCACCCCGCCACCACCGGTCGCGGCGTAGGCGAACCGGCCCTGCCGGTATCCCTCCAGCGCGGCCTGCGGGTCCTCGAACCAGCCGCCCATCGCGCGCTCGAACTCGTTGGCGTCGGACTTGCGGCGCGCGCCGGCGCACTTCGCGAGGAACCGCTCGCCCTGGGTCGTGAGGACGAGCGCGCCGCCGGGACGCAGCACCCGCTCGATCTCGGTGACCCAGTGGGCGGCGGCGTCCTCGGACAGGTGCGAGAACACCGAGAAGGCGTAGACCAGGTCCATCGACGCGTCGTCGTACGGCAGCGAGCCGTCGGGCTGGATCTGCTGCAGCTGCCCGGGCACGCCGGTGTCGCGGCAGACCTGGAGGATCTCGCCGTCGACGTCGACGCCGTGCAGGCGGGACAGGTCGGCGTCGCGACCGTAGAACCGGATGAGCCGGCCCCACCCGACGCCGAAGTCGAGGATGTCGGCCTCGCCGACGGGCACCGCGAGCGCCTGCTTGCAGATGCGGTAGACGCCGAAGCACTCCCGCAGCGCCTCGCCGCCGCTCCAGCCGACGAACCGCGCCTGGACGTCGGCGGGCGGACCCGACGGGACGCCCTCGCGACCGTGCTCCAGCCCCTCGATCAGCAGGTCCAGGTACTCCTCGTCGCGGTCGCGCTCGACCGGCTGCGCGGGCTGCTGGTCGCGCTTGAAGCGGCGGAAGATCATCGGGCTGGCTCCTCGGGGTGGGCGGTCCCGCTCGGGCGGGCCGGGCGTGGCGATCCTAGCGATCGGACGGGGCGCCGCCGACGAGCGCCGCGGCGGCGGAGACGGCATCGCGCAGCGGCCCCGGACGGCGTGCCTGCAGCCGCAGCCGCACGAACTGCAGCGGGTAGCGCGCCAGCAGCCGGGCCTCGTGGCGGCGGCGCAGCCAGGTGCGGCTCCGGCTGCGGCCGAACGACCCGCCGCCGTCGTGCAGCACGTAGCAGCGCAGCGCGAGGCGGTGCGTCCAGCCGGCGCGCACGGCCCGCATGCTCCAGTCGACCTCCTCGCCGTACCCGGGGCTGAACACCTCGTCGAAGCCGCCGAGCGCGCCGAGGGCGTCGGCGTGCAGCAGCACGCAGTGCCCGATCGCCACCGGCAGGTGCACCGAGCGGGGCAGGTCGGACGGCGCCGCGCGCAGCCGCCGCGCGGCCTGCTCGGCCGCGGCCTCCACGGAGCCCGGGCCGCCCGCGTGCGGCGGCAGGGGCACGGACGCGATGCTCGCCTCGTTCGCCAGGGCGGTCGCGCTCGCGACCCGCTCCCCCGCCGGGACGTCGCCGAGCACCGCCCGCAGCTCCTCGAGCCACCCGTCCGCGACGACGACGTCGGAGTTCACCAGCGCGACGTGGTGGCCGGGTACCTCGGCGAGGGCGCGGTTCACCGTCCGGGGGAACCCGAGGTTGCGGTCGTTGCGCACGAGCCGCACCTCGCGCGGGGACCTCGCCCAGGACGCGAGCAGCGCGTCGTCGACGCGCTCGGCGCCGTGGTCGTCGACGACCACCAGCCGCACGGCGGGGTCGGTCGTCGCGTCGACCGCCCGGACGCAGCGCTCGGCCAGGTCGAGCCGCCCGTGCACCGGGACGACGACCGCCACCGGCGCGCGGTCGCTCATCCCAGCAGGACGTCGCGGACGGCGTGCAGGTACGTGGGCCCGAACCGGTCGCTCGGCTCGAGCACCGCACCCTCGGCCCACTCGTTCCAGGCGTTGACGAACACCAGGCGCTGCTGGGGGTCGCGGTCCTCGACCGCCCGCACGGCCGCACGCAGCCAGCGGCGGAAGGTGTACGGGTTCGAGCCGAACCACACGTCCGAGCTCCACTGCCGCCGCGCGGTGTTGTCGAAGGTGACCATGACGCCGGGGTGGTGGTCGGGGCGGTTGCGGGTCAGCCGGTCCTCGGCGTCGCGCACCATCGCGCCGTAGCTGAGCAGGTTGCCGCTGAAGCGCTGGTCGACGTGCAGGCCGGCGTGCGGGAGCCACTCCCACAGCAGGTTGTGCGGCGGGAAGCCGAGGCTGCCGTCGAGGTTGTTCTGCGCCGGGCTGCCGCTCATGCCGTCGAACTCGCTCGCGACGTCGACGTTCAGCAGGTAGAGCTCGCCGACACCGGCCTCGCGGGCGCGGCGCCGCCACTCGGCCGCGACCTGCGGGAAGTCGGGGATCTGGCCGACGCGGTAGACGGCGACGACGGGGCGTCCGTCGACGCGCAGGTACCGCTCGTCGCGCAGGAACTCCATGACGTCGTCGACGAAGTCGGCCGCGGGCACGTGGTCGTGGTCCTGGCCGATCAGGACGTCGGTGGTGCGGCCGTCCCAGCGGCGGGTCCAGTTCTCGTTGGCCCACATCACGCAGAACGGGAAGTCGACGTCGCCCGCGAGCAGCTGCTCGATCGGCAGGTTCATCAGCCGCCGGCCGGCGAAGCAGTAGTAGTAGTACATGAACCCGCCGATGCCGACGGCGTCCGCCATCCGGGCCTGCTGCTCGCGGACGGCGTCGACCCGCAGGTCGTAGAAGCCGACGTCGAGCGGGATCTTCGGCTGGTGGTGGCCGAGGTACGCGGGCCGGGCGGCGCTGACGTTCGTCCACTCGGTGAAACCCCGTCCCCACCAGCGGTCGTTCTCGGCGAAGGGGTGGAACTGCGGCAGGTAGAACGGCACGACGCGGGCGCGCGGCTCGCGCTCGGTGCCGGCGTCCCAGTGCTCCCAGCCGGTGCCGTCGCCGGTGACCTCGCCGCGCTCGCGCACCGACAGCCCCGCCTCGCGCGCGACGACGCCGACGATGCGCTCGACGGCGTGCGCCGCGGTGGCGTTCACCTGGCCGGCCTCGGCCTCGAAGTCGTGCTCGGACAGGTTGAGCGAGCGCAGGCCGGTGAGCACGAAGCCGCGCACCCAGTACATCGACCCGGCCGCGAACCGCAGGTCGTCCTCGACGAGCGACAGCTCGATGCGACGCAGCAGCGCCCGCGTCGTGCCCTGGTTGTCGCCCCAGTACTCGGGTCCGAGGACGCTGCCGTCCGCGGTGACGACGCCCAGGTCGGGGTCGGTGTGGAAGGCGCCGAGCAGCTCGCGCACCTGCTCCTCGCTGCCGAGCAGCGACCCGAGCAGCTCGGCGCGCCACTGCTCGCCGCTGCCGCCGAGCTCGTGGTCGGCCCGCCAGACGCTCTCCTTGGTGTGCACCTTGAGCACCAGCTCGTACGGGTCGAGCAGGCCGGCGTTGACGACCTTGACGAGCGGGAGGATGTCGCGGCCGTGGTTGGCGACGTCGAGCACCACCTGGTGCCGCACGTGCGGCACGGCCGAGGTGTCGAGCTCGACCTGCTCGCCGCTCGCGTTGGTGACGACGAGGTCGAAGGGCACCGGCACGTGGGCGAGGTGCTCGACGATCTCGGGCAGCAGGTGCGCGTAGTAGACGTGCACGAGCACGGCGACGCGCGCCGGGTCGGGGAACGGCAGCTCGTCGTGGGTGCGCCACTCCTCGGGGAAGCCGGCGGCGCGCCGGCCGCCGAGCCGCTCGGCCCACGACGACAGCTCCGGACCCTGCGGGCCGTCGCCGTCGCCCCACGGGCGGCGGAAGCCGAGCTCGGCGGCCGCCCGCGAGAGCCGGCGGCGGGCGCCGGCCACCGTGTAGCGGCGCAGCCGCGGTCGGGGCAGCCTGCGCAGCAGGTCGGTCGCCTTCACGTGGTCCACTCTCCCAGTTCCTCGCCGTACAGCTCGCGGACGACCTCGGGCACCCGGTGCGCGTCGGGCGCCACCTCGGGCTCGGTCAGCAGCTGGCGCTTCACGAACGGCATACCGGCACGCAGCAGCCCCTCCCAGCCGAGGATCACCGGGTTGAGCCCCGGCTCGACCACGAGGTGCTGCCCGAACCGCGCCCGCGCGGCGTAGCCCTCGCGGGCCAGCAGCCGCGAGAGCCCGATCTCGTACGCGAAGATGATCTGCTGCTTGTCGGGCTGCAGCCGCACGCCGTCCCAGAACGCGCGCAGCGGCCGGTCGGCCAGCACGCCGTCGCGGAAGCCGAGGACGTAGCTCTGCAGGTGGTGGCCGAACTGCAGCGTGTCGGTCAGCCCCCACACGTCGGTGCCGACGGCGCCGTCGAAGTCGGCCAGCAGCGGGGCGAGCGGGGCGAACGGGCCGACCATGCTGTCGTTGAGCAGCAGCACCCGGCGGGCGGCGCGCACCCGCGGGTGGCGGTGCAGGCCCACGGCCCAGGAGCCGAAGTCGTAGCCGGTGTTCGGACGGCGCAGCACGACCACGCCGTCGCCGGGGCCGTCGGGACCCCACTCGAGCGGGCCCGGCGCGGTCGAGGTCGACACGACCAGCACCTCGTAGCCGTTCGTCGCGAGCTCGCGCACCAGCACGCGGGTCGAGCGCGGCACGCGCTCGTCCGGCGACCACTGGGCGAGCACGGCGACCCGGTCGGGGGCCCAGCCGTCGCGCGTCAGCGGGTCGGTGCCGTGCTCGACGCGCACGTCGGCACCGACGTCGACGACGCGGGCCAGCGGCGGTCGCCAGCGCGCGGCCGCGCCGGCGAGCCGGCGAGCCGTGCGCAGCAGCGGACGGTCAGTCACCCAGCGACCGCACCTTGCGCAGCGGGGCGGTCACCTTCCACGAGGTCGTGCCGCGGATCTCGCGCAGCTGCTCGTGGGCCGCCTCCAGCTGGCGGCGCAGCTCGGCGACCTCGTCGTCGAGGGAGGACGCCCGCTGGTCGGAGGCCTCGCGGGTCAGCACCGCGGCGTCGCGGGTCGCGATGATCTCGGCGGTGGACGCGGCGGCGGCGCGGGTCTCGAGCAGCGAGGCGACGGTGCCGGTCTGCTGCGCGAACGGCGCGAACCGGTCCTCGCGGTCGAGCACGACGATGCTGTCGTAGACGTGCAGGCCGCCGACGTGCTCGGTCCAGACCGGGTGGACGTGGTCGCCGTCCTCGCGCACGTGGTAGCCGTGCACGTCGTCGACGCGGCTCTTGGCCCACTCGACGAACGTGCCCTCGCGGCGCAGGCCGCCGCCGTACTCGGGCCAGTACGAGGTGTGGCAGTCCTCGACGAGGTACACACCACCGGGCACGACGTGGTCGAACAGCGCCTCGGCAGAGGCGATCTGCTGCTCCATGGTGTGGCCGCCGTCGTCGATCACGACGTCGAACGGGCCGTGCTCGGCGGCGAGCCGCGCCAGGAACTGCGGGTCGGCCTGGTCGCCGAGCACCACCTGGTGGCGCTGGCCCACGACCGTCTTCGCGACGTCGTCGACGTCGACGCCGACCAGCTGCGCCTTCTCGCCGAAGTACCAGCGCCACATGTCGAGGCCGCCGCCGCGGTAGACGCCGATCTCGAGGATCTTGGCGTCGGTGCCGCGCCACGGCGCGAGGTGGCGGTCGTACACCGGGAAGTAGTGCGGCCACTTGTCGAGCACCGCGCCGGTGCGGTTGGCCATGGCGTAGGCGAACAGCGGGTTGTCGACGAGCTCGCGCCAGCCGCTGCCGGTGTAGAACGCGGCGCGGTAGACCTCGTTCACCAGCCCCTGCGGCGCGCCGTGCAGCCGCAGCGCGTCGCCGACGGCGCGGGCCCGGCCCGGCACGTCGTCGGCCGAGCGCAGGGCGTCGGCGAGCGCGGCGCGCAGCGCCGGGTCGAGGTCCTCGGACTCCTCGACGCCCGCGACGGCGCGGTCGGCCTCGCCCGTGAGGAGGCGCCGCATCAGCTCGCCGAAGATCTCGTCGTTCACAGGTCCTCCTGGGTCTGGCCCACCGGGACGCCGGCCGGTCGCGGCGTCCACGTGCCGTACATCTGCATCAGTCCGGGCTCGTCCGAGCCCGACCCCCGGACCTTGAGGTCGAACTCGCCCTCGGCGTAGTCGTAGGTGTGACCCCGGCTGACCACGGCGGTGGTGACGTCGTACGCGCCCGGCATGAGCGGGAGCGGGTCCAGACGGTAGTCGATGACGCCCCGCCCGGGCTGCAGCTGCAGGTCGCGCACGCTGGCCCGCGAGTTGGGCCCCGCGACGGTCACGCCCGACTCGTGCACGAAGGCCAGGCCGAAGACGGCGTCGGACACCGGCTGGTCGGCCTCGTAGTGCATCCGGATCGTGCCACCGCGGTTCGACAGCAGCACCGACACCGGCTTGCCCGCCTCGTCGAGGTACTCGACCGAGGTGACCCGCACCTCGCCGGAGCCGAGCCGGCGCCACTCGCTGCCCTCGGGGCCGACCTGGGCGCCCTCGACCTCCTTCTCGTTCACGTCGGAGAGGTAGGAGCGGACGATCTCGCGCGCCTCCCCCACCTGGCGCACGCGGCCGTGGTCGAGCCAGACCGCGCCGTCGCAGAGGTCCTGCACGATGCCGAGCGAGTGCGAGACCAGCACGATGGTGGTGCCGCGCTTGCGCAGCTCGTGCAGGTGGTCGAAGCACTTGCGCTGGAACTCCTCGTCGCCCACCGCGATGATCTCGTCGACGATGAGGATCTCGGGGTCGAGCGTGACGGCGATCGAGAACCCGAGCCGCACGTACATGCCGCTGGAGTAGACCTTCACGGGTGCGTCGATGAACTCGCCGATGCCGGCGAAGTCGACGATGCGGTCCATCGAGGCGTCGATCTGCTTGCGCGACAGGCCGAGGATGGCGCCGTTCAGCCGGATGTTCTCGCGGCCGGTGAGCTCGCCGTGGAAGCCGGCGCCGAGCTCGAGCAGCGCCGAGACCCGCCCGTTCACCTCGACCGTGCCGCTGGTCGGCCGGTGGATGCCGGCGAGCGTCTTCAGCGCCGTCGACTTGCCGGACCCGTTGTGCCCCACCAGCGCGAAGGTCGAGCCGCGGGGCACCTCGAAGGACGCGTCGCGCAGCGCCCAGAACTCGTTGCCGCCCTTGCTGCGTCCGCGGACGAACAGCTCCTTGACGCTGTCGCGCGACTCGCCCTTGAGGCGGAACCGCTTCGACAGGTTGGTGGCGACGATCGCGTTGTCGGTCACAGCTCCTCGCTCAGGTCGCGGCCGCGGGCGCGGTAGACGAGCACGCCGGCGGCGGCGCCCGCCGCCGCCCAGCCGAGCAGGTACAGCCAGGCCTGCCAGGCCCCCGGCTGGAGGTCGTAGACGAGCGCGCGGAAGAGCTCGACCGAGGTCGTCATCGGGTTGAGGTGGATCAGGTCGCGCAGCGGGATCCCGTTCCACTCCTCGGGGATGTTGCTGACCAGGTAGATGATCGGAGTGCCGTAGAAGAGCAGCTGCAGCGCCACCGAGACCAGGTGCTGCAGGTCGCGGAAGTGCACGTTCAGCACCGCCAGCGCGACCGACATGCCGGTGCCCATCGCCACGACGAGCACGAACCAGAACGGCACCAGCAGCCACGTCCACGAGACGTTCGTCAGGAGCCCCAGCACGACGAGCACCAGCCCGAGCTCGACCGCCCAGCGGATGAGGACCGAGACCACCGAGCCCAGCACCGGGGCGTAGGCGGGGAAGTAGATCTTCTTCAGCAGCGGACCGGCCGCGAGCAGCGACCCCATGCCCGAGGTGACCGGGTTCGCCCAGAGCGCCCACGCGACCAGGCCGCAGTAGAGCCAGACCGGGAAGATGCCGTCTCGGCCGTTGCCGAACGCCGGGGGCTCGAGCCGGAAGATCACCGAGAACACGATCGTGTACGTCGCCAGCGTGGCGATCGGCACCACCAGCGACCACAGCCAGCCGATCGCGGTGCCGGTGAACTGCGACTTCAGGTCCCGCTGCGCGAAGTTCCAGATCAGGCTCCGGTAGCGCAGCAGCGACGCCGCCTGCGTGCCTGTGGCCATGCGTGCGGATCCTCCCGGAGGTGGGGACGGGGTGCTCGGGGTCGTCACGAGCGGCGCCCCCGCCGAGGTCACCGGGGAGTCTAGAGCACCTCGTCCGGGCTACCCGACGTCGACGGTGGCGCACCCCAGGGAGGTGGAGGTGCCGCCCCAGGTGTCCAGCGCCCGCGCGCACACCGAGTGCCGGCCGCGCGGCAGCGGCAGCTGGGCGTCGAGGCCGTGCGCCGTGCCGTACGCCGGGTACGACTTCGCCACGTCGGGACGCGAGACCGAGGCCGGGACGACGACGCGCGACCCGTTCGAGCCGGTGAGCTCGATCGAGACCGGGCCGGTGCTGTCGGGGTCGATCGCCCAGCCCTGCACGCGGGCGGCGCCCGTGAGCCCCGTCACGCGCTCGAGGTTGCCGAACGGCGACCCCGTCACGGTGACGCGGTGGCAGCCGACGACCTGGCTCCAGCCGGGGCCGATGTTCGTGCCCCACACGCACACGTCCTGGGTGCCCGGCCCGAGCGGCACGCGACCCTCGAAACCGTGCAGGTCGCCGTAGCCGGGGAACGCCCTGCCGACGTCCGCCCGCGACCGGTTCGCCTGCAGGAGGTGGTCGGTGGTCGTGGCACCGCGGGTGACCCGCACCAGCGCCGAGGTGCTCGCCGCGGTGTCCGGGTCGATCACCCAGCCCTTCACGGTGGCGTCGGCGCGGCCGACCGTGACCGACTCGGGGTTGCCGAAGGGGTCGTTGCGCACGGCCGCCGTGCGGCACCCGAGCTGCCCGTGCTGCCCCGCGCCCACGTTCTCGGCGGTGGCGCACACCTGCAGCGACGGCGCGGTCGCCGGCAGCACGACCTCGAACCCGTGCGCGTCGCCCACGCCGGGGAACGCCTTGCCGACGTCCGGGCGGGAGCGGTCGGCGGTGACGTAGCTCGCGGTGCCGGCGTACTGCAGGTAGACCCGGATCGGGCCGGTGCCCGCGTCGCGGTCGAGCGCCCACCCGGAGACCTTGACGCCGCCCGGCACCTGCACGACCGACTCGAGGTTCCCGGTCGCGTTCGTGCCCGGCGCCTGCTGCACCACGGTGAGGTACGACGAGTACACGCCGAGGCCGGAGCGCACCTGGGTGTCGCCGCTCAGCACCTGCTGCCCGGCCGAGCCCTCGACCACCATCCGCAGGATCCGGCCGCCCCACTCGCCGCCGCCGTCGCGCTGGGTGACCCGCAGGCGCTGCACCGTGCCCACGGCCGGGTAGCGCGACTGCAGCTCGGCCGCGGTGACGGTGTCGGTCCAGTCCTTGCGGGTGTTGCCGGACGGCAGCCGGTCCCACGCGTCGGCCTTGACCACCTGGTACGGCAGCGAGGTGCTGCCCGCGGTCCAGCCGCCGTTGCTGCTGCTGAACTGGGTGAGCGCGACCTGTCCGTTGTGCACCAGGTGACGGCCCGACGTCGCCGCGATCGCCGCGTCGGTGCGCGCGTCCTCCTCGGCGGTGGCGACGTTCCAGCCGCCGTCGTAGGCCGCGAACCCCTGGTAGACCTGGCTGCGCACGCTGTCGTAGACGTCGAACGTGCCGCCCGTGCGGCCGGCGGCCTCGCGCATCGCGTAGGAGCGCGCGGCCACGGCCTGCGCCTGCAGCGACGCGGAGGGCCACGACGCGGACACCTCGTTGGGCACCACCGAGCGCAGGTACTGCTCGTACGGCAGGTGGCTCGTGGCGGCGACCAGGCCGGAGAGCAGCTGGGCGCGCACCTCGCCGCGGTAGCCACGGCGCTCGCCGTCGACCGCCGACAGCAGGCCGACGGTGCCGTCGCCGCCGTCGCCCGCGTTCGTGCTGGCGACGACCGGGTACGCGGCGTCGACGGTCGGCGCGGTCAGCCACGCCTGCCAGGTCGCGCCGTCGCAGCTGCCCTCGACCTGCACGTCGGCCGCGCCGTTCCTCACGACGCGCCAGAGCTTGATCTGGCCGCAGGTCAGGTTCGCCGGGGCGAGCGGGTTGTTCCAGCCCGCTCCCTCGAGGAAGTAGGTGAAGCGCAGCCCGCGCTCGGGCTGGAACCCCACCCAGGTCGAGCGCGACATCCGCTCGAGCCGCACGCGCACGCCGGTGGTGGCCGGCGCCGTGGCGGTGGTGGTGCCCGGGTAGTAGAACGCCAGGATCTCGTCGGCGGTGCGCCCCTGCGTCGCGGCGCCGTACGCGCCCCACTGCGACATGCCCCACCCGTGGCCCCAGCCGTGGCCGGAGAACCGGAAGACGCCGTCGGCGGGACGCTCGTACACCTCGTCGACGGCCTGCGCGGGGGAGACGCCGAGCAGCGTCGCCGCGAGGACCGCGACGGCGCAGCAGAGCGCGCGGAGCCTGGTCATGCGCCCGACGGTACATGCCCGTTCGGGGCCCTGTGGGCGAAACGACTGGATCACGAACGGGTCTCGACGACCTCGTCGGGCCCCGTGTTGCGCCCGAACCCCTCTCAGCCCTTGAGCAGCTGGCGCGCCATCACCAGGCGCTGCACCTGGTTGGTGCCCTCGTAGATCTGGGTGATCTTGGCGTCGCGCATCATCCGCTCGAGCGGGAAGTCCTGCACGTAGCCCGCGCCGCCGAGCAGCTGCACCGCGTCGGTCGTCACCTGCATCGCGACGTCGGAGGCGTAGCACTTGGCGGCGGCGCCGAAGAACGGCAGGTCGGCGTCGCCCCGCTCGGACTTGGCGGCGGCCACGTAGACCATCTGGCGCGCGGCCTCGAGCTGCATCGCCATGTCGGCGAGCATGAACTGGATGCCCTGGAAGTCGGCGATGCGCTGACCGAACTGCTTGCGCTCCTTGACGTACGCCACCGCCTGGTCGATCGCGCCCTGCGCGATGCCCACGGCCTGCGCGCCGATGGTGACCCGGGTGTGGTCGAGCGTGCGCAGCGCGGTCTTCAGGCCGTCGCCGACCTCGCCGACGCGCCGGTCGTCGCCGATGCGCACCCGGTCGAGGTGCAGCTCGCGGGTGGGCGAGCCCTTGATGCCGAGCTTGCGCTCCTTCTCGCCGTAGGTGAAGCCCTCGTCGCCGTCCTCGAGCACGAACGCGGTGACGTTGCGGCCGCGCGGGCCGTCGGGGTCGGTGACGGCCATCACCGTGTAGAAGCGGGAGACGCCGGCGTTGGTGATCCACGACTTCTGGCCGGTGAGCACCCACTCGTCGCCGTCGCGGACCGCGCGGGTGCGCATCGCCGCGGTGTCGGAACCGGCCTCGCGCTCGGACAGGCCGTACGAGAAGCCGCCCTCCCCCGCGGCGAGCGGGGTGAGGTAGCGCTGCTTGACCTCGTCGGAGGCCGCGAGCACCAGCGGCATCGAGCCCAGCTTGTTCACCGCGGGGATGAGCGACGACGACGCGCACACCCGCGCGACCTCCTCGATCACGATGCAGACCGCGAGCGCGTCGGCGCCGACGCCGCCGTGCTCCTCGCCCACGTGCGGGGCGTGGAAGTCGGCCGCGGTCAGCGCGTCCGAGGCCTCCTGCGGGTAGCGCGACCGCTCGTCGACGTCCGCGGCGTGCGGCGCGATCTTCGCCTCGGCGAGGGCGCGGACGGCGGCCCGCAGCTCCTCGTGGTCGTCGCTGGTGCGGAACAGGTCGAACTCGGTACCGGTCACCCCCGGATATTACTGGCCGGTACGCCCCCGGGGCACCGGTAGCCTCCCGCTCGCCCACCTCCCGGTGGCGTGCTCGCGTGTCGCTCTGCGTGTCCGCCGGTCACACGTGGTAGCGCCCGAGGGCTCAAGGTCCCCGCGAACCGGCCCGAAGAGGTCACGAGGTCCGGCACCACGCGTCCGCCTGAGGCGTGGGCCGACGGGCCCCGATCGAACCGACCGAAGCACGCTCCGTCGCACCACGAGGTTCCTCCCCCATGCTCCGCAGGCTCACCCGCTCGTCCCGTCCCCAGCGCGTGCTCGCCCTCGCCGTGGCCCTCGCGGCCTGCCTGGTCGTGCTCGTCGCCCCCGGCCCGGCCCGCGCGGCCGCCGTCCCCGTCGCGCCGACGTTCCCGTCGTACATCGACCCGTACGTCCCGTGGGAGCCCGAGACGCTCTGCCAGCCGACCGCCAAGCCCGGCGCCGTGGAGTTCCAGCGCCTGCTGCAGCGCACCTACGGCACCTCGATCGCCTCGAACATCACCCGCGCGTGCAGCGGCTCCGGGTCCAGCGGCCACCACGCGGGCCGCGCGCTCGACTGGATGACCAACGTGCGCAACCCGGCGCAGGCCGACATCGGCTGGTCGATGGTGAACTGGCTGCTGGCGACGGACCAGTACGGCAACAAGCACGCGATGGCCCGCCGGCTCGGTCTGCAGTACATCATCTGGGACAGCAAGATGTTCCGGCTCTACAACACCAGCGCGGGCTGGACGGAGTACCAGAACTGCGTGAGCGTGCGCACCGGCCCGGCCGACGACAACAGCTGCCACCGCAACCACGTGCACTTCTCGTTCACCTGGGCGGGCGCGGAGATGCGCACCTCCTGGTACCAGATGGCCGGCTGGACCAAGGGCCCCTGCCCCGAGCAGAGCAAGCAGGCCGCCTGGACCGCACCGGCCGCCCGTCCGCTCGGCCTGGTCCCGATGACGCCCGGGCGCCTGGTCGACTCCCGCTCGGCCGACGTCGTGCCCGGCGGCTGCTTCCTGGCCCCCGGCTCCCGCCGCGACGTCCAGGTGACCGGCAAGGCCGGGGTGCCGTCGAGCGGCGTCGCCGCGGTCGTGCTGAACGTCACGGCGGTGTCGCCGTGGCGCACCACCTGGTTGACCGCGTTCCCCGCGGGCGCGCCCACCCCGGCGACCAGCTCGGTGAACGCGAACGCCGGGCAGAGCACCGCCGCGACCGTCGTCGTGCCGGTCGGCACCGGCGGCAAGGTCAGCGTGCTCAACGGTCCCGGCGCGACCGAGCTGCTCGTCGACGTCGCCGGGTACTTCCCGACCGACGGGTCCGGCGTGAAGTACAACGCCGGCACCCCCACCCGCGTCCTCGACTACGTCGTCGAGGGCATGACCTGGACCACCACGTCGATGAGCGTGCCGCCCACGGCCACCGCCGTCGTCGCCAACGTGACGCTCGACCAGCCGGCGGGCCCGACCTTCGGCTCGATCGTGCCGAAGGAGGCGTCCACGACGCCGCGCACGTCGTCGATCAACGTCGGCGCCGGCCGCACCGGGGCGAACCGGGTGATCACGCAGGTCGACGGGTCGACCACGTCGCTGTTCACCGACCGCCGGGCGCGGGCGATCCTCGACGTCACCGGCTGGTACGCGCCGACGGGTGCCGCGTTCTACCCGCTGTCTCCGCACCGCGTCGCCGACTCCCGCACCGGCCTCGGCCTGCGCGGGCCGCTGGTGGGCGGCGTCGAGAACCGGCTCACCCTCGCCGGGGACGGCACCCAGGTGCCGGCCGGTGCCACCGCCGTGGTCGTCTCGCTGACGGCCACCAACGCGCCGCGCAACACCTGGGTCACCACGTGGCAGCCGGGGACGCCCGTGCCGTCGACGTCCGACGTCAACGTGATGCCGGGCGAGTCGCGGGCGAACCTGGTGATCGTGCCGCTCGCCGCGAACGGCCAGGCGGCGCTGAAGATCGGCAACGACCAGGCGCAGGTCGTCGTCGACGTGCTCGGCTACTACCGCTGAGCCGCCGCTGAGCAGAGGTCGTGCCGGCCCTCACCGCAGGGCCGGCACGACCTCGCGCTCGAACAGCTCGATCGACGAGCGGTCGTAGGCCGCGTCGGCGAAGTAGCAGATCGCGTACGCCAGCCCGTTGCCCTCGGCGGCGCGCAGCGTCTCGACGACCTGCTCGACCGTGCCCACGGCCGGGCCGTCGCGGAAGCCCTGCACGATGCCGTCGGCCCGCTCCGGGAGCACCCGGCGGTAGTGGTCCTCGATGCGGGCCAGCCGGTCCTGCACCTCGGCCTCGTCGCGACCGAGCACGACGTTGTAGTTGCCGCTGCGGGTGATCTCGGCGGGGTCGCGGCCGACGTCGCGGCAGTGCTCCTCGAGCACCGCCGACTTGCGCGCCCACACCTCGGGCGTGGCGTCGAAGTTGGTGTACTGCGCGTACTGCGCGGCCACGCGCAGGGTCTTCTTCTCCCCGCCACCTGCGATCCACAGCGGGATCCCGTTCTCCTGCAACGGCTTCGGGCGGACGATCGCGCCGTCGACCTGGTAGTGGCGGCCCTCGAGCGTCGCGCTGCCCGTCGTCCAGGCCTGCCGCATGATCTGCACGCCCTCGTCGAGCATCGCGATGCGCTCCCCGGCCCGCGGGAACCCGTAGCCGTAGGCGCGCCACTCGTGCTCGTACCAGCCGGCGCCGATGCCCATCTCGACCCGGCCGCCGCTCACGACGTCGACCGTCGCCGCGACCTTCGCGAGGTAGGCGGGATTCCGGTACGACATGCAGGTGCACATCTGCCCCAGCCGCACGCGCGAGGTCGACGCCGCGAACGCCGCCATCAGCGTCCACGCCTCGTGCGTCGCCTCCTGGGACGGCTCCGGCGTGGTGTGGAAGTGGTCGTAGACCCAGACCGACTCCCACGCGTCGCCGTCGTCGGCGTGCCGCGCCAGGCCCGACATGGTCGACCAGTGCTCGGCGGGGTCGATGCCGACCAGGTCGAAGCGCCAGCCCTGGGGGACGAACAGACCGAATCGCATGCGGCGACCCTACGACCGGGTGGTCGCGACCGCCCGACGGCGCGGTGCTGCACCGGGGGGCACGTCGCTGGCGTTACCGTTCCTGTCATGCCGAGCTCTCGCACACCGGGCTCCCGCACGCAGGGCTCCGGGGACGACGAGCCGCGCTGGGGCCCGGCCACCACCTACCGGGCCTCGCCCTCCGGCCGCCGCCGGCAGGCCCGCTCCGACGCCGGGCCGGCCGTCGCCGCCCCCGCCGCGCAGCGCGGGTACGATCGGTACGACGACGAGGACGACGGGTACGGCTCGCACGACGGGTACGACGACGGGTACGGCTCCGACGACGGGTACGGCCCCGCGTCGTCGTACGGGCGCTCGCGGCCCTCGGGCGGACGCACCGCGCCCCCGCCCCGCCAGGCGGCCGCACCGCGGCGCCGGCGCCGCCGTCCCGGCCGCACGCTCGCGCTGGTGCTCGTGCTCCTGCTGGTCGTGGCGGTCGCGTACCCGCTGCTGCTGGCGCGCACGGCCTCCCAGAACGTGCACCGGGTCGACGCGCTGTCGGGCTCCTCGCTCGCCGACACCCCGGGCCGCACGATCCTGGTCGTCGGCTCCGACACCCGCGACGGCACCGACCTCGAGGCGGTCGAGGGCGCGCGCACCGACACGATCCTGCTGCTGCACCGCCCGCGGACCGGTCCCACCGTGCTGCTGAGCATCCCGCGCGACTCGCTGGTCGAGATCCCCGGGTACGGCGACAACAAGGTGAACGCCGCGTACACCTTCGGCGGGCCGCCGCTGCTCGTCGCCACGATCGAGCAGGCCACGGGCGTCCACGTCGACGACTACGTCGAGACCGGCCTCGCCGGGTTCGGCCAGGTCGTCGACGCCGTCGGCGGGGTCACGATCTGCCCCACCCGCGACATGGACGACGTGATGGCGAACCTGAACGTGGTGGCCGGGTGCCAGGAGGCCGACGGCACGACCGCGCTGGCCTACGCGCGGTCGCGCTACGAGGACCCGCTCGGCGACCTCGGCCGCGCCCAGCGTCAGCGCGAGGTCATGGCCGCCATCGCCGGCAAGGCCTTCACGCCGTCCACCGTGCTCAACCCGTTCACCTCGTTCCCGCTGGCGAAGGCCGGTGGCAACGCGCTGACGATGGACGAGACCGACTCGACGGCCGACCTCGGCTGGTTCCTCCTGGCGATGCGCGACAGCGCCGGCGGCGAGGGGCTCTCCCTCACGGTGCCGGTCGCCGACACGACGCGCCGCACCGAGCACGGCGTCGTCGTCGACTGGGACGAGGAGCAGGCCGAGACGGTGTTCCAGGCGCTGCGCGACTCCTCGACCGAGGCGGTGCGCCCGATCGCCGAGGCGCAGCAGGCGGCGCTGCAGCCCGGCGGCTGACCGTCTCGCCCGTCGGGCCGTCAGCCCTCGGAGCGCCTGCGCCGCAACGCCGCGCCCTTGGCGTGCGCCTGGTCGCGCAGGTCGTCCTGGAACGAGGTCATCGCCGCGCGCAGGCGCCCGGCCTCGGGGCCGGTGCCTGCCGCGAGCACCCGCACCGCGAGCAGGCCCGCGTTGCGCGCCCCGCCGACCGAGACCGTGGCGACGGGCACGCCGGCGGGCATCTGGACGATCGACAGCAGCGAGTCCATGCCGTCGAGGTGCTTGAGCGGCACCGGGACGCCGATGACGGGCAGCGGCGTCACCGCCGCGAGCATGCCGGGCAGGTGGGCGGCACCGCCCGCACCCGCGACGATCACGCGCAGGCCGCGGTCGGCCGCCGTCCGCCCGTACTCGAGCATCTCGAGCGGCATCCGGTGCGCGGAGACGACGTCGGCCTCGTACGGGACGCCGAACTCCTCGAGCGCCTCGGCCGCCGCCTGCAGGACGGGCCAGTCGGAGTCGGACCCCATCACGACACCGACGACAGGTGTTGCGTCTGCGAGGTTCTCGGCGGGTGGCTGGCTCACGAGTCGATGACCCCCTCGATGAAGTCGGCGGCGTGGCGGGCGCGGGCGCGCACCTCGTCGAGGTCGTCGCCCCACGCGGTGACGTGCCCGACCTTGCGCCCGGGACGGACGCCCTTGCCGTACAGGTGCACCTTCACGGCCGGGTCGTGCGCCATGACGTGCAGGTAGGAGCGGTACAGGTCCTCGTACCGCCCGCCCAGGACGTTCGCCATCACCGTCCAGCGCGCCCGGGGCCGCACCTCGCCGAGCGGGAGGTCGAGCACGGCCCGCAGGTGCTGCTCGAACTGGGAGGTGGTCGAGCCGTCGATCGTCCAGTGGCCGCTGTTGTGCGGGCGCATCGCGAGCTCGTTCACCAGGAACCGGCCGTCGGCGGTCTCGAAGCCCTCGACGGCGAGCACTCCGGTGACGCCGAGCTCGCCCGCGACCTCGAGCGCGGCCCGGGTGGCCGACGTCGCGAGGTCGTCGTCGAGGCCCGGCGCGGGTGCGGTGACCTCCTTGCAGATGCCGTCGACCTGCACGGTCTCGACCACCGGCCACGCGGCGGCCTGCCCGGACGGGCTGCGCGCCACCAGGACGGCGAGCTCGCGCACGAAGTCGACGGCCTCCTCGACGAGCAGGCCGTCCGGGAACGAGGCGAACCAGTCGGTGGTGCCGTCGAGGTCATCGGCGGAGCGCAGCACGGCGACGCCCTTGCCGTCGTAGCCGCCGCGCGGGGTCTTCAGCACCACCGGCCACCCGGCGTCGGCCGCGAACGCCTCGACCTCGGCGGGCGAGGCGACCCTCGCCCAGCGCGGGCACGGGACCCCGAGCGCCTGCAGCCGCTCGCGCATGACCAGCTTGTCCTGCGCGTGCACGAGCGCCTGCGGCGGCGGCCCGACGGCGACGCCGTCGGCCTGCAGCGCGAGCAGGATCTCCTGCGGGACGTGCTCGTGGTCGAAGGTGAGCGCCGCGACGTCCTGCGCGACCGCGCGCACGGCCTCGGCGTCGGTGTGGTGGCCGACGCGCGTGTCGGCGATCACCTGGGCGGCGCTGTCACCGGCGTCGGTGGCCAGCAGCCGCAACCGCACGCCGAGCGCGATCGCGGCCTGCTGCATCATCCGCGCCAGCTGCCCGCTGCCGACGACCGCGACGGTCGGGAACCCTCCGGGCACCGTGGGGCTGCTCACGGGCGACCAGCCTAGGGTGTGGCGGGCCCGTGGTGACCACCAGGCTGCGGGGCCACCGGCTCCGAACCGCTCGGACGGAGCCCACCGGCGGAGGGAGCGCGGTGCACCTGCTCGGCCGGGTCCTCGACCGCGTGCGCGCCCTCGTCGGCGTGCTGTGGCGCGAGGTGATCAAGTTCGGCGTGGTCGGCGGGGTCGCCTACGTCGTCGACCTCGCCGTGTTCAACCTGCTGCGCTTCGGGCCGGGCGAGCTGCTCGGCGACAAGCCCCTGACGGCCAAGGCCGTCTCGGTGGCGGTGGCGACGTGCGTGGCCTGGTACGGCAACCGGCAGTGGACGTTCCGCCGCCGCCGCACAGCCGCCCCCGTCCGCGAGCTCGTGCAGTTCTTCGTCATCAACGGCATCGGGCTGGGCATCGGGCTGGCGTGCCTGTTCGTGTCGCACTACGTGCTGGGCCTGCGGACGCCGCTCGCCGACAACGTCTCCGCGAACGGCATCGGCCTCGTGCTGTCGACGCTGTTCCGGTTCTGGGCCTACCGCCGGTTCGTCTTCACCGCCGAGCTCGCCGACGACCCGGTGCTGGCGGTCGACGACGCGCCGGCACGCAGCACGGCTCAGCGGCGGGCGTAGACCAGCAGGACGACGCCGCTGTCGAACGGCCGGGTCGACACGAGCCGGAACCGGTCCACCGGAGCGGGTCCGGTCGCGGGCGGGTCGACCAGCGGTGCGCCCGCACCGAGCAGCACCGGGTTCAGCTTCAGGTGGATCTCGTCGATCTCGTCGCGCAGGGCCGCGGCGAGCGAACCGCCACCGCAGAGCCAGATGTCCTGTCCCTCTTCGGCCTTCAGCTCGCGGACCCGCTCGACGGCGTCGGTGCGCACGACCTCGATCGCGGGGTCGGCCGGCTCCCCCATCGTCGTCGAGAACACCAGGTGCCGCAGGTGCGGGTACGCGTTCTCGACGCCGAGCGCGAGTCCCATCTCGTACGAGACCCGGCCCTCGAGCACCGTGTCGAAGTGCCGGTGGGGCACGTCGGTCGTGCCGAGGTGCGCGCGCACGTGCGCGGGCAGCATCTCCGGGTACTCCTCGGCCAGCGCGAGCGCGTGGTCGCCCTCGAGCTCGAAGACGGTGCCGGACGGGTCCTCCCGCGAGGTCTCGGCGATGAAGCCGTCGAGGGTGGACGCGACGAGGTAGACGAGCTTGCGCATGGACCCGACCCTTTCACGGACGCGGTCGTCCGCCGACGGCGGCGCGCGTCACCGCAGCGACGCCACCCGCCGCCGCAGGCCGACGACGTCGCGCACCCGCGCCTCGTACCGCGCGCCGACCGCGAGCAGCACCGCGCCGACCACCGCGAGGGTGGCCCAGCGCGGGACGACCTGGTACGCCGCGGCGACCCAGGGCGCGAGCTGCACCACGGCGTGCACCGCGAGCACCAGGGAGGCGAGCACCACGGGCGCCTGCCAGCGCAGCCGCACCGCGACGAGCTGCGGGCCGGCGCTCCCGACGGCGAGCTGCTCGGGAGTGAGCACCGAGCCGCCGGTGGTCGAGGGCACCAGGCTCGG
>NZ_BAAHAF010000044.1:25928-26379 GCF_054777815.1 Angustibacter speluncae
TGGTCGACAGCACCAGGCTCGGCCGCAGGGCGACCGCCGCGCCGGGCCCCGCCCAGGGCCACGACCCGAGCGCCGGCTCACGCCGCATCCGCAGCGCGCCGATGGCGAGCAGCGCGGCGCCGGCAGGCACCGTGAGCAGCTCGACCGGCCCGAGCAGGTCGCGCCCCAGGCCCGCGACGAGCGCCAGGACGAGGAGCCCGAGCGACGACCACCCGAGCGGCCGCAGCCGCTCGCCCGCGGCGGCGCCGACCAGCACGCCGGCGCCGACCGCGAGCGCGGCGAGCTGGCGCAGCAGGTCGACGGCGTCCGTCCCGGACGAGGCGTGCAGCAGGCTCGGCAGCACACCGGCAGCGAGCGCCGGCACGAGGTCCCACCCGTCGAGCCCGCGCGGGCGGCTGGTGCGCAGCACGACCGCCGCGCCGGCGAGCACGAGCGCCGACGGCACCGACCA
>NZ_BAAHAF010000045.1:0-3724 GCF_054777815.1 Angustibacter speluncae
GCCTCGACACCGACGCCGACGCCCTGCCCGCCGAGTGCGGGGCGTCCGTCGTGGCCTCGACCGCGACCGGCACCCGCGCCGACGTCACCACCCGCGCCGGCACCGTCGCCGACGTCCTCGTGGACGGCGTCGACGCGGCGTCCGCCCGCGCCCTCGCGCTCGACCTGGCGCCGGTGCGGCTGCTCGGGTCGTCGTCGTCGACCACCGGCGACGACGGCCTGCCCTCGACCGTGCGGCTGCTCGACGAGCTCGGCCTCGCCGGCCTCACCCCGCAGCAGGTGCTCGACGGCTGGCGCGCCACCGGCGGCCGCAGCACCTCGGTGCTGCTGGGCCGCGGCGCCGACGGCCCGCTGCGGGTCGACCTGCGCCGCGACGGCCCGCACGCCCTGGTCGCGGGCACGTCCGGCGCGGGCAAGAGCGAGCTGCTCCAGTCGCTGCTCACCTCGCTGGCCCTCGGCAACGCGCCGTCCGAGCTGGCCCTGGTGCTGGTCGACTACAAGGGCGGTGCGGCGTTCCGCGAGGCGTCGCGGCTGCCGCACTGCGCCGGCCTGGTCACCGACCTGGACGGCCACCTGGCCGAGCGGGTGCTGGAGTCGCTGCGCGCCGAGCTCGGCCGCCGGGAGCGCCGCCTCGCCGAGGTGGGTGCCGTCGACCTCGAGGAGTACTGGGCCCGCACGAGCGGGCAGCAGCACGACGTGCCGCGCCTCGTCGTCGTGGTCGACGAGTTCGCGACGCTCGCCGAGGAGGTGCCCGAGTTCGTCGACGGCATCGTCGGCATCGGCATGCGCGGCCGCTCGCTCGGGGTGCACGTGGTGCTCGCGACGCAGCGTCCCGGTGGCGTCGTGACGCCGGACATCCGCGCGAACGTCAACCTGCGGATCTGCCTGCGGGTGACCCGGCCGGAGGACTCCTCGGACGTGATCGACTCCCCCGAGGCGGCGTCGATCTCGCGGCACGCGCCGGGTCGCGCCTGGGTGCGCACCGGCGCCGGCGAGATGTCGCTGGTGCAGACCGCCCGGGTGGCCGGCCCGGTGCCGTCGACCGTGCGCACCGGCCCGGCCGTCGTGGTCGAGCCGCGCACCGTGCACGGGCTCGGCCTGGCGGTGCCGCCCCCCGCGCCCGACCGCGCGGCCGCCGAGCAGCGCACCGACCTCGTCGCGGTGTGCGACGCCGTGCTGCACGCCGCGGCCGACGTGGCGCCGCCCGCACGCGGCCCGTGGCTCGAGCCGCTGCCCGAGCTGGTTGCGCTGCCGCTCGACCCGGTGGGTGCCGACGAGCCGGGGCTGCACGCCACCCTGGGGCTGGCCGACCTGCCGGGCGAGCAGGACCAGCGTCCGGCCGTGCTCGACCTCGCCGCGGCGGGCAACGTCCTGGTCGTCGGCGCGGTCCGCTCGGGCCGCACCACCGCGCTGCGGACGCTGCTCGCGTCCGCCCTGCACGGCCGCTCGGCCGACGACGTGCACGTGCACGTGCTCGACTGCGGCGGACGGGCGCTGTCCGGCCTGGCCGCGCTGCCCCACGTCGGGGCCGTCGTCGACGGCGACGACGCCGAGCGCACCGCCCGCCTGCTGGCCCGGCTGCGTGCCGAGGTGTCGCGCCGGCACCGGCTGCTCGCGGCCGAGGGGTACGGCTCGGCGGCCGAGCAGCGCGCCGGCTCGGCGACGCCGCTGCCGTGGTCGGTGCTCGTCGTCGACCGGTGGGACGCGCTGCGCGCGCAGTACGGCGACCGCGACGGCGGGACGCTGGTGTCCGGCGTCGAGCAGCTGCTGCGCGACGGCCCGGCGGTCGGGCTGCTGACCCTGCTGTCCAGCGACCGGGGCGGCCTGGGTCACCGCGTCGCCGGGGCGGTCACGCACCGGGTGCTGCTGCGCCAGGGCGAGCGGGACGACTGGTCGGCCCTCGAGGTCGACCCGCGCACCGTGCCGGTGCACATGCCCGCCGGTCGGGCGCTGCTGCTGCCGGGCCGCACCGAGGTGCAGGTCGCGGTGCTCGGCACCGACGCCTCCGGGGCCGGTCAGACCCGCGCCGCGCTCGACCTGCTCGCCGGGGTGCCGGCCGGGACGCCCGGGCCGCTGCGGGTCGACGAGCTCCCCGAGGTGCTGTCGGCCGAGGAGGCGGCGGGTCTCGGCGCGGTGCCGGTCGAGGAGGTCGGGCCCGACCCGCTGCCGGTGCCCGTCGGCGCCGGCGGAGACGAGCTCGCCCGCCAGGTGCTCGACCTGCGCACCCACGGCCCGGCGCTGCTCGTGGCGGGACGCTCGCGGTCGGGGCGCAGCACCGCCCTGGCCGGCGTGGTCGCCGCGCTCGCCGACCACGACGACGCCGAGGTGCTCGTGGTCACCCCGCGCCGCAGCCCGCTCGCCGGCGTGGCCGACGCGCTCGGCGTCCCGGTCGCGGGCCCGGGTCCGGCGACCGCGCAGGAGCTGTGCGACCTGCTGAACGAGGCGTCCGGCCCGGTGGTGCTCGTCGTCGACGACGCCGAGCTGCTCGCCGACGGCCAGGTCGGCCAGGTGCTCGAGCAGTTCCTCGCCCGGGCGGCGGACGACGGGTCGGCGCTGGTCGCCGCCACCGGCACCGACGACCTGATGATGCACCGGTACCGCGGCTGGCTCGGCGCCGCGCGGCGCGGCCGCTGCGGCCTGCTGCTGGGCGTGGCCGGCCCCGCGGACGGCGAGGCGTTCGACCTGCAGCTGCCGCGCTCGGCCGGGCAGGGCTGGCCGCCGGGGCGGGCGCTGCTGTGCGTCGCGGGTGCCACCCGCACCGTGCAGCTGCCGGACGCGCTCCCGACCCTCGCCGCGGACCCCCGCCCGGTACCGTGAGGCCGCTGCTGCTGGACCGCACGGGGAGGGGGCCGGTTCTGGACGAGCGCCCGACCCTGCCGCCCTCGCGCGTCCTGCGCCCCGGCGGGCGCCCGGTCGGCAGCCGCTACCGCGTCCACGACCGGATCGGCTCGGGTGCCACGGGCACCGTCTGGCGCGGCGAGCGCACCGACGACGGCACCCCCGTCGCGGTGAAGCTGCTGCGCACCGAGCTGGCCGAGGACCCCGACGTCGTCACCCGGTTCGTCCGCGAGCGCTCGACCCTGGTCGCGCTGGACCACCCCCACCTGGTCGGCGTGCTCGACCTGGTCGCCGAGGGCGAGCTGCTCGCGATCGTGATGCCGCTGGTCGAGGGCGTCGACCTGCGCCACCACCTGCGCGGGGACGCGGACGGCCCCCGGCTCTCGCGCCGGGCCGCGGTCGGCCTGCTCGCCGACGTCGCCGACGCGCTCGCGACCGTGCACGCGGCCGGCGTCGTGCACCGCGACGTCAAGCCCGAGAACGTGCTGATCGGCGGCACGACCGCCCGACCGGTCGGCATGCTCACCGACTTCGGCATCGCCAGCGCCACCCGCGACAGCCGGCTCACCCGGTCGTCGCGGTTCGTCGGCACCCCCGTCTACCTGGCCCCCGAGCGCGCGCTCGGCCGCACCAGCGGCGCCCCGGCGGACGTGTACGCGCTCGCCGTCACCGTCTACGAGGTGCTGGCCGGCCACCCCCCGTTCGCCGCCGCCGACGACCTCGCCGTGCTGCGCGCGCAGGTGGACGAGCACGCCCGCCGCCCCGACGGCTGGGACGACGCCGTCTGGGACGTCGTCTCCGCCGCGCTCGCGAAGTCGCCCGCCGTCGACCCCGGCGACGCCGAGCTCGGCCTCGGCCCGTCCGTGCAGGAGGTGCTGCCGCGGCGC
>NZ_BAAHAF010000046.1:0-26180 GCF_054777815.1 Angustibacter speluncae
AATTTGTATACTTATTTGATTTCGAATCCAGAACCCTATTATATGAGGTAATAAATGGAAATTTATACAGATGGTAATTACTAATTTATTTTTTGTATATAGTTTAATATTCTTCTTTATCTTTATGATATATTTAGTCTATTCATATACTAATTTATTTGTGTTCATTAATATAGATAATTTAAACTGAAAATATTATTGTTTTTTATTTCGTATTTGTACTATAAGTATATTAATATATAATATACTATATTATTTTAATAAGGGTAAAAATGAATTTGAAAGATATATTTTCAGATTTGGGGTAGGGACTTTAATTATAATTTTAATTAATATTATATTTAATATGTTTTTTTTAGATATAGCTATTGTATTTATAAATGGAAATGAATTACCTTCAGGTTCAAATCCTTTAGGTAATAATCCTGGAGGAACACCTCGGCCACCTGAAGGCCCAGATTATAGTAAAATTTTATGAAAACATGATAATTCAGAAGGTTCAAGTAGTAAATCTAGTACTACATCAACTAATAACCCTGAAAGTTCTAGTAGCAAATCTAACATTACATTAATTAATAACTCTAATGAACCTAATAATCAAAATCAGTCTAATAGTCTTAAACGAACTGCAGAACAGGCTAATTTAACTACAACAAGTAATAGAAGTAATCCTAATATTCCTCAAAATAATTCTAATGCTAACATTCCTCAAAATATTCCTAATATTCTTAATGTTCCAGAAGAGGATACAAGATACCAGAGATATTGAATTATTATATTATCAATTGAAGATGATTGTGTAAGACGTATAAGAGAACTTCATCCTCAAATTTTTAAAGTGAGACAAGAAATTCGTATAATGCAAAATATTATTGATAGAGTTCCAGGGGGTTTAGCGGCTATGCAAAGTAGTATGCATTCTAATTCATATGTGCATGGATCAGGATTTAATAGTAATTCTTTAGGTTCTTTAATAGGATATAGTTCTAGTACACAACCTTTATTAAATCATATGGGATTACAAACTCCATATGACCAATCACTATTACATCCTAGAGATCAAGCTTCTAATAGACCAGGAGCTCTTCCTTATGAAAGAGCTGATGGATCTCTTAGTTTTAATCGTCATAATCTTCAAGGTATTTATAATATTAGAGCAGGTACAACACTTGGAGAAGAATATACTTATAAAATTGCACAAAGAGTACATTTTGAAAGAGAATCAAATGAATGAAGAAGATTATCTCAAAATATTAGAATAGCATTCCCAAATATAGTAGACCCAAATCGTAGTTATGAACCAATTAATACTAATAATAATACTAATATTGTTAATATTAACAATAATACTAATATTGTTAATACTAATAATAATAATTAACTAAGATTATTATATATAACATAAATTATATAGGGGTTTTTGTATAATGGTAATACATATGACTTTTAATCATCAAATTGTTGGTTCGAATCCAACAAACCCTAATATAAATTAAAAATTTACTTTTTAATTAATAAAATAACAACTATAATATATATAACAATAAATAAATTTATTTATGTTTAACATAAAGAATTAATAACTTAATTGGTAAAGGACTTCCCTGTCACGGAAGTAGATATCGGTTCGATGCCGTTTTAATTCGTAATTTGGAAAAGTAGCCATAGGTAAGGCGAGTCAATTGCTATTTGATGTCTTTTAGACCTGGAAGTTCGAATCTTTCCTTTTCCGTAGAATAAGAGTATAGTTTAATGGTAAAACAAGGAGCTTCAACCTCTTCGTTCTCTGTTCAAATCAGAGTGCTCTTGAATAAAATACATATTTATTATGTAAATAATTCCTGTTTATTTAGGTACTAAAGAAATTTTTTAATGAATAATTTATTTATTATAAATGAAAGTTTTACAAATGGTTATAAAAGTGAAGTATTAGATATTATTTATATATTAGTTATATTATCAGGTATATTTGTTATTATAAGTAAAAATCCTATTATATCTTTATTATTTTTAATAGGATTATTTGCAGGAATATCTTGTTATTTATTAATAATAGGTCTAAGTTTTTTAGGTTTATCCTATTTAGTTGTATACATAGGAGCAGTATCTATTTTATTTTTATTTATTTTAATGCTAATTAATATTAGAATGAGTGAATTACAAAGTAATACAAATAACAGTATACCTTTAGCTATAAGTATAGCAATATTATTTAATTATCCTATATTTCAATTATTACCTTATGATGTTGCTATATTAAGTAATAATAATTATCTAAATAATATATTATATAATGTATCTTTTAATAAAATAAATACTATCTCAGAAAATAATTTAAATATTAACAACAATGATATATTGTTTGTTACAAGTAAAATATGAGATGGAAATTTAGCAGAAGTTGGCCATATAGCAAGTATAGGTAATATAATGTATACAAATTATAATATGTGATTAATTATAACTAGTTTCATACTATTACTTGCGATGGTAGGTGCTATAGTTATAACTATAAAACAAAAAAACTAAATATAATATTACTTTATAAAGTGATATAAAAAAAAAGGAATTAACTCAATTGGTAGAGTATCTGTTTTACACACAGAAAGTTAAGCGTTCGAACCGCTTATTCCTTAAATTCCTTAACTTAATGGTAAAGTGTGCTTTTGATAAGAGTATTATCAGCGTTCGATTCGCTGAGGAATTAAAGATTTTAAAGTAAATTAAAAAAATATATTTAATTGATAAATAGGAAGATTGTCCGAGAGGTTTAAGGAGGCATACTTGAAATATGTTAATTATATAAAATAACATTGGTTCGAATCCAATATCTTCTGAATAATTTACGGGTTAAGGCCAGTTTGGTAAGGCACTCTGTTTGGGTCAGAGAGATCCTATGTTCGATCCATAGTAACCCGAAAAAAAAATTATAAATTTATAAGAAATATAAATGATACGAAATAAAAATTTATACATAAATCTATGTAAGTATATAAAGAGACTATTAGGGAAATTTAGCTATGTATTAAAGAGTATAAAAAATTTAAACCCGAATAATAAGGTTAATAAACTCTAAGAGAAATCAAATAATAAACGAAGTGAATTGAATCATCTTATTAGCTTCAGGAAAAGAAATCAAAAGAGATTCTATGATTAGCGTGAGTAAAAATAGAAAAGTCTAAATAATAAGTAAAATGGACATAAAGCTGTTTGAACTTTATGGGGAACCTTCCTCAAAGACTAAATATAATACATAAGCGATAGTAAAACAGTACCGTGAGGGAACAAAAGTAGAAATAGTAGTTTTATAAGCAGCTCGAGTTTAAACAAGAGCGTACCTTTTGCATAATGGGTCACCAAGTTAATTTTAGGTGTGAGCAAACGCGTAGTTAAACCGATCATAAAAAAAATGAATAATATCTAAAATTAGACCCGAAGTACAGTGATCTTACCATGGTCAGGACTATAAAGGTCCGAACGGGTTATCGTTGCAAAGATATCCGAGGAACTGTGGTAAGTATAGTGAAAGACAATTCTGACTGTATTAGCTGGTTTTCTGCGAAACCTATAACAGTAGGCAATTTATGTTAAATCTTAGCAGGTACAGAACTTAATCTCAGACAAGATGTAAAATAAAAATACATTTTATTTTGTATACATCGGGGAATCATGAAGATTTTACCGGTGAGTTTGTGGACTCGGAATGGCAAAGATGAATCTTAAATTATCAGACATAGAATGATAAGGTTGTATGTCAAAAGGGAAACAGCCCAGAACAAGAGTTAAGGTTCCAAAGTTATTATTAAGTGAAATTAAGAAGGTTTTTCTCTAAGTCGACAAGGAGATTGGCTTAGAAGCAGCCATAATTTAAAGATCTCGTACCAGAGCACTTGTTAAATGTTAAAAGCATCGAAAATTTAACGGATCTAAATAATACACCGATACCTTGTCTTTAAATAATTATAATTATTTATGGGGTAGCAGAACGTTGAGTAAATATTGGTATTTTTTTATATTAAAAAAAGTATATTATAACTCAAGTGAGAATGGTGACATGAGTAACTAAAAAGTATAATTAGATTTACAATCTAATTAACTCGCCTAAAGCTTATGGTGAATTTAAGTAACGGCCTCTAAGTTTATAACCTTAAGGTTAAAACGATGAGAAAATGCTAATTGCTATCAATGACAACATTTTTAAGTGAAAAGTGTTCAGGAAATAATTAGTAATATTTAGACCGTTCCTAGGAACTATAGAAAGTAAGCTAGTAGAGAATACGAAGGCGCATGAGATAACAATCTTAAAGGAACTCGGCAAATTGACTACCGTAACTTAGGGATAAGGAGGGCTCATTTATATTGATTAATATCAAGTATAAAGGAAGAAGCATAAAATAATGTTGTACGACTGTTTAATTAAAACAAAGCACTTTGCATAACGATGAGAAATCTAAGTATTGAGTGTGATATCTGCCCGATGCCGGAAGGTTAACAATAGTAACTAAATTTTTATAGATTTGGTTTTTGCAGAATCCCCGGTGAATGGCGGTCTTAACGTGAGGATCCTAAGGTAGCGAAATGCCTTGGCCGTTAAATGCGGTCTTGCATGAATGATGTAACGATACAACAGCTGTCTCTAAGATTGACTCAGTGAAATTGGAATAACTGTGCAGATACAGTTTACCTCTAGGTAGACGAGAAGACCCTATGCAGCTTTACTGTTACTAATTATTGAATATAATTCTAACAACTTTTAGTATAGAAGGTTCATCGATTAGATAAAAATGAAATACCTTTATTTGTGTGTTATAGTATAAACCTTGAAAAAAGGAACAGTGGTTAGGAGACAGTTTATGTGGGGCACAGACCCCTTAAAGAGTAAAAGGGTGTATCTAAAAATATATCTTATATTAATATAAGTTAATTTTATTTTTTATTGTTTGTAATTATTTTAACTTTGTTATATTTAATCATATATTTTGTGTAAAAAATATATTATTTACATTATAATTAGGTAAGATTTTCCCTATTGAGAAATTAGTTGTAGTAAAAGATATTAATAAATAAATAATATTTTTTTTAGTTATTATAATTTTAAATTATTAATAATCATGTTTAATACTTACCAAGCTAAATGGCTTAATCTTGCTTTACTGTTTGATTCACAACAAATCTTACAGTCGCGTAAGCGGGGCATTAGATCACAAGATGCAATAAGGAAAGATCTTGGATTATTGGAAAAGCTACGCTAGGGATGTTAGTCCTTCAGTATTTAGATATAAATTCTAAATAATTGATATAATATTGGGTTAATTTCAAGAATTACTTATAAAAGTAAATTTGAAGCGAAGTTTATTTTTAATTTAAAAATAAAATTGTTCAACGACTAAAGGTGAGTTATATAACAATAATCCTTTTTTAATACCCAACATTTTTTTTATTTAATAAATTAGTTTTAATATTAGTAACTTAAAAATTAAAAATAGTAATAACATAAAATTAAAAAATACATTGAATTTAAATAAAAGTAGCATATTTACTAAATATATTAATAATAAATATAAGTTAGTACCACTTAAATCTTCAAGTTTTTTTAAACCAAGTAAATATTATCCTTCTGAATCTAAAGAATGAACTAATAATATTTATTATTTTAATTCTAATTATATTAAAAATTTACCTGTTTATGATATAAATATAAATAAATTATTAAAAAATTATTTTGAATTATATTTAAATTTTAAAAATGATTTATTAACTAAAAAAAAATATTCATCTTTTAATAAAATATTTATTAGTAAAGCTGAACTAAAACATACTAGTTCTAAAGTTATTATTACTATATATGTTTTTAATAGAGAAAGAATTGTTTTACAAAAAAAATTAAAACAATTAAGAATACCTTTAAAAAAAATTATAAATATTTTTTATATTTATAAAGGTATTTTAAGTAAAAATTTAAAAATAAATTTTGATAAACAATTGGCTTTTATAAAAAGAACTAAATTAAGATTTGATATTAATAATTTAAAATTTAAAGATATTTTATTATATAAATTAAGTAAATTATTAAGTAAATTTTATAAAAAAAAAGTAGAATTTAATATCATTAATTTAAATTCTTTTGAATATAATCCTAGTATATTTACAGATATACTAAGAAGAAAATTGAGCTATAGAAAGGCTCATATTTTAAATTTAACAAAATTCTTTTTAAAAAAAATGGAAGATTTAGAAAAAATTAAAAATTTAGATTTAAATAAAGGGTTTATAAATGTGGATTATGATACTATAGAAAATAGAGATAGAAATATAAATATTAATACTTTAGTAAAAGATGTTAATTTAAATGAAATAATAAAAAATTTATATAATACTAAAAATCATAATAATATAAAAATTATATTTAATTCTATAGAATTTAAAAATTTAGGAGGTATAAAATTAGAATTAAAAGGTAGATTAACTAAACGTTATAGAGCTGATAGATCATTATCTAAAATAAGTGTAAAAGGAACTTTTAAAAATCCTAAAAATTTATCTATGCTTTATAGAGGAAATTTTTATTCTAACTTAGAATATTCAATTGATATATCTAAACGTCGTATTGGAGCTTTTGCAATAAAAGGTTGAATTAATGGAAAATAATAATAATATTTAATTAAAAATAATAAAAAAAATGAAGAAATAGTCTGAACCATTTTGTGAAAAATGGAAATAAAATTTTATGATAACAAGTTGAACAGGCTAATTTGCGCAAGAGTGTGCAAAATGAGTGCGCGGTTTGGCACCTCGATGTCGGCTTAACTTATCCTCATGGATGCAGAAACTATGTAGGGTACGACTGTTCGTCGATTAAAAAGTTACATGAGCTGGGTTAAATACGTCGTGAGACAGTATGGTTTCTATCTTCTAGAGGGAATTAGAATATAATAAGGATTAACCTTGTACGAAAGGAACCTGGGCAACGCCTTATCTCCGAAAGGAGATAGCGGTTTTGTTAACCTCTGGTTTATCTGTTGTTTATGTGCCCAGATATTAATTTAGGTATAATAATTATTATACAGGGATGTTACTTTCACTTAAGTAAATGTATAACATAGGCATGGCAGAAAAGCTAAGTTAGCCAGAGATAAGTACTGAAAGCATATAAGTACGAAGCTCACCTTAAGATATTTCTTAAATATACGTAAAATAATATTACGTAATAGGCTTAGTTTGTAATAATTTAGAGATTTTTAGATACTAAGTACTAATTTTATAAATAACTGAATATTTATCCGTATCTTATATTTAAAGTCTGGTTAGCATAAAAGTAATGCAATTGTTTTGTAATCAATAGACACAAGTGCGATACTTGTACTAGACTTATAAAAATTAATATTAACTTTTATAATTATTTCATATATTTAATTATATAAAATAATTATTTTAATGAATAATTTAATTTTATTATAAACTTTTAAGTAATAGAAATAATAATATTTATATAGTTTAAAGGACTAGTAGACAAGTGGATATGTCATAGCTTTTTCAATGCTAATATCGCGGGTTCGAATCCTGCCTAGTCTAAATTTTAGAGGCTATAGCTTAATTGGTAGAGCATACTGCTCATGACAGTACTAATGAGTGTTCGACTCACTCTAGCCTTATATTGCGGTTTGGTGTAATAGTAACATATGAGACTCATGATCTCATGTAAAAGGTGCAAATCCTTTATCCGCATTAATTTATAATCCGAGTGCTGGAATGGTAGACAGTGCAAGCTTAAGTTTTGCTGGTTAATAGCCGTGAACGTTCGAGTCGTTCCTCGGATAAGTATAAAATAAAGAAAAATTATACATTTACAATACTTTGTATTATAGCAACTGTAATTTAATGGTAAAATAATCAGTTTCCACCTGAAATTTATCGGTTCAATTCCGATTAGTTGTATAGGGGGTATAGTATAATGGTAATACGACTGGGTTGCATTTAGTCAATTTAGGTTCGATTCCTAATGTCTCCATTAAAAAGCCCGAGAAGCTCAATTGGTTGAGCGAGACACTGAAGCTGTCTAGGTTGTAGGTTCGAATCTTACCTCGAGCATAAAATAGTTTATCAATATTGAATAGGTGTGCTGAAATTGGTAGACAGGTTCTGTTTAGGCCAGAATGGTTTAAATACCATGCAAGTTCAAATCTTGCCATCTATATATTTAATATGTTGTCGACTAATGGGTAAGTCATAAATTTTTGGTATTTACTATTGAGTGTTCGAATCGCTCCAACATAATAAAATATTTTATTTTAGGTAGATATAGCTTAATAGGTAGAGCGCTTGAGTGTGGATCAAGGTGTTTTTGGTTCGAGTCCAAATATTTACCCTTTTTAATATAATAGTTAAAAAATATTTACATCTTATAAGCTTGAATAGTTTAAAGGTAAAACCTTATTTTCATACGATAAAGATAGGTGTTCGATTCACCTTTCAAGCTAGACATCTATAAATAATGTCTATTTTTATTAAAAAATGCTTTTAATTTCAATATTATCTTTATTACTTTCAAATGCCGTTACTATACGACGAGATATATCTATACTTTTTAATAGAGTAGCTATAATTTCCTTAGTTTATTCTATATTACATAGTACAATAACTATATTTATTATAGGTAAAGGTATAAGTTTACACGGAGGTTTACTTAATATAACTAGTATTACACAAATTTTTGATATTTTTATCTTTTTAATTAGTATATTAATTTTACAATTAACTAGTTTTTATCCTAGAAAGGTTTGGGTACCAGAACATTCTTCATTAACACAATTATTATTTAATAATTTTGTTTTTTATAGAACTAAAATTATTAATAAAATGGGAGAACATTTAAGAATTATAGAATATCCTTTAATATTATTATTTATAATCACTGGAGCTGTTTTTTTGATTTCAACTAGCGATTTAATATCTGTATTTCTTTCTATAGAATTACAAAGTTATGGTTTATATTTATTAAGTACTATATATAGAAATTCAGAATTATCTACTACAGGTGGTTTAATATATTTTTTATTAGGAGGTTTAAGTTCATGTTTTATATTATTAGGTACAAGTTTATTATATGCTAATTCAGGTACTACTAATTTAGATGCTTTATATGCTATAACTAGTATTAGTGATAATACAGATTTATGATATAAACCCTTTTATATAAATTTTTCTTTACTTATTTTTAGTATAGGATTTTTATTTAAAGTAAGTGCTGCTCCATTTCATTTTTGATCTCCGGATGTTTATGATGCTATACCTACAATAGTTACTACATTTGTTGCTATAATAGCTAAAATTTCAATATTTGTATTTTTATTAGAAATAGTATTTTATACTAGAAATTATTTTTCAGACTTTAATTGAACATATGGTTTATTAATTAGTTCTTTATTATCAATGATAATTGGTACTGTAGTAGGTTTAACTCAATTTAGAATAAAAAGATTATTTGCTTATAGTACTATTTCTCATGTAGGATTTATTTTATTAGCTTTAAGTATATCTAGTGTAGAATCTACTCAAGCTTTTATTTTTTATTTAATGCAGTATTCTATCAGTAATTTAAATGCTTTCTTAATATTAATAGCTATAGGATTTTCTTTATATTATTATATTAGTGATAGTAAAGAATACAAAGAATTATTGGATAAAGATAATTCTCCAATACAATTAATTAGTCAATTAAAAGGTTATTTTTACATAAATCCTGCTTTATCTTTAAGTTTAGTTATTACTATATTTTCTTTTGCAGGTATACCTCCTCTTGTAGGATTCTTTGCTAAACAGATGGTATTAAGTGCTGCTTTAGATAATGGTTACGTATTCTTATCTTTAATCGCGATATTAACAAGTGTAATAGGTGCTGTATATTATTTAAATATTATAAAAGAAATTTTCTTTTATTCACCTAAATATAAAGTAAATCCATTATTAAATAATTTAAATTTTAATGGTAATATATATAACAAACAAAATATTTTAATTAAATCTATTACTTTTAAATATAATAATATTGCAATATCTAGTCCAATAGCTATTACAATATCTGTAATAACTTTAATTATATTATTATTTATATTTGTAAATAAAGAATGATTAAGTATGAGTACCATATTGGTACAATTCTTATTTAATTATTAAATGTCTAGTTTAAGTATATTATTTATATTAGTGCTTATTATTGCAGCTCTTTTTTTAGTTATTAATTTAGTATTTGCTCCTCATAACCCTTATCAAGAAAAATATTCTATTTTTGAATGTGGATTTCATAGTTTTTTAGGTCAAAATAGAAGTCAATTTACTATAAAATTCTTTATATACGCACTTATATTTTTACTTTTAGATTTAGAAATATTATTAATATTTCCTTTTGGAGTTAGTAGTTATACTAATGATTTATACGGGTTAATTATAGTTTTAGGTTTTATAACAATCGTTACAATAGGTTTTGTTTATGAATTAGGTAAAAATGCTTTAAAAATAGACAGTAGACAATCTATAATTAAAACTAATACAAAAAATATAAAAATATTTACATTATAATAAAACATAATTTAAATTATATTTTATATTAAATATATTATCATAAATAATATATTTAATGCTTTATTAATACCATAGTGTATTTATAATTAATTAATATTAAATAAATATTAACAAAATGAATAAAAAGTACAAGATAAATAAAAAGGATGTACTAAAAATTACTGATTTAAAATAAGATGTTTATAGACTACCTAAAGTTATGGTTCAAGTTGCTAAAATAATAGGAACAGGTTTAGCTACTACAGGTTTAATAGGAGCTGGAGTAGGAATTGGTGTAGTTTTCGGTGCCTTAATATTAGGAGTTGCTAGAAATCCTTCTTTAAGAGGACAATTATTCTCTTATGCTATTTTAGGATTCGCCTTTTCAGAAGCCACTGGATTATTTGCCTTAATGATGGCTTTCTTACTACTTTATGTAGTATAATGAATTTATATAGTGTGTAAAATCAGACCAATATTATATACTTTAATATCGTAAGCTAGATTAATAAGAACATAAGCATTTTAAATATATTTAAAAATTTTGTTTTTTTTTTACGATAACCCTGATAGTTTAATGAAAACATAGTATATTAATATATATTAAGATAAGTGTTCAAGTCGCTTAAAGGGAACCTTTAAGATTTTAATTTAAACTTAAAATGATGGTTTTATTATTATAAATATATCATATAATAATTAGTGATGTTATTAATGTGTATTTAATGTTATTCTTTAATTCTATATATTATAAATATATAGAAAAAATTTTATTTTAGATAAAATATGAATTTATTTTTAAATAATTTAATAATTAAATTAGATGCACCTGAAGCTTGAGGGATTTATTTCCAAGATAGCGCTACACCTCAAATGGAAGGATTAGTAGAATTACATGATAATATAATGTATTACTTAGTAATAATATTATTTGCAGTAGGATGAATATTATTATCTATTATAAGAAATTTTTCTATTAATGTATCACCTATATCTCATAAATATTTAAATCACGGTACATTAATAGAATTAATTTGAACTATAACTCCTGCTATTATATTAATTTTAATAGCTTTTCCTTCTTTTAAGTTATTATACTTAATGGATGAAGTTAGTGATCCTTCAATGTCTATTTTAGCTGAAGGACATCAATGATATTGAAGTTACCAATACCCTGATTTCCTAGACTCTAATGAGGAATTTATAGAATTTGATTCATATATAATACCAGAATCTGATTTAGAAGAAGGAAGCCTAAGAATGTTAGAAGTAGATAATAGAGTAATAATTCCAGAATTAACACATATTAGATTTATTATAACATCAGGTGATGTTATACATGCTTTTTCTTGTGGTTCTTTAGGTATTAAATGTGATGCTTATCCAGGTAGATTAAATCAAGTATCTGTTTTCGTTAATAGAGAAGGAGTTTTTTATGGACAATGTTCTGAAATATGTGGAATATTACATAGTTCTATGCCTATTGTTATTGAATCTGTTTCTCTAGAAAAATTTTTAACATGACTTGAAGAACAATAATATTTATATATAAATTTAATTTAATTATTTTTAAAATAATTAAATTAATAGGTGTGTTGGCTTAATTGGTAAAGCATAGTAGTACGGTTACTAAGATTTTGAGTTCGAGTCTCTTACACATCAAAATAGTTTTTTAATGTATAAATTGTATTTACCCTATCCCCTCTTTTTTTTTTGATAATATAAACTAAACTATTTAAATAACTTTTTATCTAACAATCATGTCGAACCCTTGGTTATAAACAATGGGTTCGCATGAGACGAAAAATAATTATAAATATGAATATAACTTTAATAATTTTTTTAATAGGTACACTAGGATTTGTGCTAAACAGAAAAAATATTATCTTGATGCTTATTTCAATTGAAATAATGCTTTTATCTATAACATTCTTAATATTAATCAGTTCATTAAATACTGATGATATAATAGGTCAAACCTACGCAGTTTATATAATAATTGTAGCTGGAGCTGAATCTGCGATAGGTTTAGGTATATTAGTGGCCTTTTATAGATTAAGAGGAAGTATCGCAATAGCATATAAATAATGTATTTAACTATTATATCTTTACCTTTATTAGGGTCTATAGTTTCCGGTTTTTTTGGTAGAAAAGTTGGAGTACACGGAGCACAAATTATAACTTGTGCGAGTATAATAATTACTACTATGTTAGCAATCGTAGCTTTTTTTGAAGTAGGTTTTAATAATATTGTTTTATCTATTAATTTATTTAGATGAATAGATAGTGAATGATTCAATATTATATGAGGATTTCAATTTGATAGTTTAACTGTATCTATGTTAATTCCTGTATTAATTATTAGTTCTTTAGTTCATCTTTATTCTATAGGTTATATGAATGGAGATCCCCATAACCAAAGATTTTTTAGTTATTTAAGTCTATTTACATTTATGATGATTATATTAGTAACAGCTAATAATTATTTATTAATGTTTGTAGGATGAGAAGGTGTTGGAGTCTGTTCTTATCTTTTAGTAAGTTTCTGATTTACTAGAATAGCTGCAAATCAAAGTTCTATGTCTGCTTTTTTAACTAATAGAGTAGGTGATTGTTTTTTAACAATAGGAATGTTTGCAATATTATGATCTCTAGGTAATTTAGATTATAGTACTGTATTTTCATTGGCACCTTATGTTAATGAAAATATTATAATAATAATAGGAATATGCTTATTAATAGGTGCTATGGCCAAAAGTTCTCAAGTGGGTCTTCATGTTTGATTACCGATGGCTATGGAGGGTCCTACTCCTGTTTCAGCTTTAATTCATGCAGCCACAATGGTTACTGCTGGAGTTTACTTATTAATGCGTTCTTCTCCATTAATAGAATATAGTTCAACTATACTATTATTATGCTTATGATTAGGAGCTATAACTACTGTATTTAGTTCTCTTGTAGGTTTTTTCCAACAAGATATAAAAAAAGTTATTGCTTATTCAACTATGTCTCAATTAGGTATGATGGTTATAGCTGTAGGTTTATCTTCTTATAATCTTGCATTATTCCATCTGGTTAATCATGCCTTTTATAAAGGATTATTATTCTTAGGTGCAGGAGCAGTTATACACGCAATGGCTGATAATCAAGATTTTAGAAAATATGGAGGATTAATATCCTTTTTACCTTTAAGTTATTCTGTTATATTAATAGCAAGTTTAAGTTTAGTAGCTTTCCCTTTTATGACTGGATTTTATAGTAAAGATTTCATATTAGAATCTGCATATGGACAATATTGTTTTAGTAGTATTACTGTTTATATTATAGCTGTAATAGGTGCTATATTCACTACTTTATATTCAGTTAAAGTTCTTTATTTAACTTTCTTAACTAATCCTAATGGACCCTTAATAAATTATAATCATGCTCATGAAAGTGATATATTTATGAGTTTACCTTTAGTTATATTAGCTATATTTTCTATATTTTTTGGATTTATAACTAAAGATATTTTTATTGGTTTAGGTTCAGGATTTTTTTTAGATAATAGTATATTTATTCATCCTAATTCTGAAATAATGATAAATACAGAATTTGGTGTTTCTACTTATTGAAAATTATTACCTTTTGTTTTTACTGTTTCTTTTAGTATTATAGCTATAGTATTATCTGAATTCTTATCTGAACTTGTAGTTAATTTCAAGTTATCTATAATTGGTAAAACTATTTTTGGATTTTTTAATCAAAGATTCTTAGTTGAATTCTTTTACAATAAATATATTACAAATTTAGTTTTAAATTTAGGAGGGCAAACTGTTAAAATATTAGATAAAGGAAGTATAGAATTATTAGGACCATATGGACTAGAAACAGGTTTAATTAAAGTAAGTAAAAATATATCTTATTTAAATCAAGGAATAGTAACTAACTATGCTTTATTTATTTTAGTTGGATTTATTACTTATAATATAGTTACATTATTTGTAGGAAACATTTCAATATTAATAACATTAATTTTATTATTAATATTACTTTTACCTTTTAATTTTATTAATTCTAAGAATTAATAATTGATTATAATACACATAGTATCATATAATTATATTTTAGTATACATTACATAATAATACCTAAAAATAACGGTCCTTATCGCAAATAAAATAAATAAAAAACTAAATGAGAATAGTAAAAAATAATTCGATTTTAAAATTAGTGAATTCTTATCTTATAGATGCATCTCAACCTAGTAATATTAGTTATTTATGAAATTTTGGTTCATTATTAGCAGTATGTTTAGGAATACAAATTATTACTGGTGTTACATTAGCTATGCATTATAGCCCTAGTATATTAGAAGCTTTTAATTCAGTAGAACATATTATGAGAGATGTTAATAATGGATGATTAGTTCGTTATTTACATAGTAATACTGCATCAGCCTTCTTTTTTTTAGTTTATTTACATATAGCTAGAGGTATTTATTACGGATCTTATAGATCACCAAGAATATTAACTTGAACTATTGGTGTAATAATATTTATACTTATGATAGGAGTAGGATTCTTAGGTTATGTTTTACCTTATGGTCAAATGTCTTTATGAGGTGCAACAGTTATTACTAATCTTATTAGTGCTATACCTTGAATTGGTCAAGATATTGTTGAATTTATTTGAGGTGGTTTCAGTGTTAATAATGCAACTTTAAATAGATTTTTTTCATTACATTTTGTATTACCTTTTGTTTTAGCAGCTTTAGTTTTAATGCATTTAATAGCACTTCACGATACAGCTGGGTCTGGTAATCCTCTAGGAATTGCCGGTACTTATGATAGAGTACCTTTTGCTCCTTATTACTTATTTAAAGATTTAATTACTATTTTTATTTTTATATTTGTTTTAAGTTTTTTTGTTTTCTTTATGCCTAATGCGTTAGGAGATAGTGACAATTATATAATGGCAAATCCTATGCAAACACCAGCTGCTATTGTTCCTGAGTGATATTTATTACCTTTTTATGCTATATTAAGATCTATCCCTAATAAATTATTAGGTGTTATAACAATGTTTGCAGCTATATTGGTACTACTTACTCTACCTTTCACTGATTTAGGTAGATCAAGAGGTTTCCAGTTTAGACCTTTAAGTAAATTAGCTTTCTATTTATTTGGAGTAATTTTTATAACATTAGGTCGTTTAGGTGCAGTGCATGTAGAAGATCCATTTATTTTAATGGGACAAATATATGCTACAGCATATTTTGGATATTTTTTAATTATACTACCTATCATTAGTATATTAGAAAATACTTTAATAGATTTATCTATAAAAAATAAATAAATTTATTATTTTAATAATTGGTTTGAATTTTATCTTAAAATTTATAAGATTCCAACTGATTAAAGTTAAATAAATAATGAGTTTTCAAGAATATTAAAAATTTGTCAATGTTAGATATGAATTATTTAAATAGTTTAAGTTTGAAATGAAAATTAGGTAGAGGTATTCAAGGGGACGATTTTTTTCAACGTAAGGAATTATTAGCGCACAATTTAAATAGAAATGTAGGAAGTGGTATAGGAAATAATAATGTTCCATCAATGTCAGAGGGACCAAAGATAATAGAAGAATTAGCTAAACCAGCTTTAGAAAAAACATCTAATATAGTAGAATCAGCAGTTTACAATTGACATCCTATAGATTTACATGTAGGTCCTCCTATTGTCGAAGGTTGTAAAGTTTTTAAAACAAGTCAAGCAGTAGATATAATCAGATTTGTACCTACAGAAGATACTTGTAAAGCAATGTTAGAAGCTTTTCAATATAATAGTGAAATTCTAAATAATCCTTTTAAGGTTAGTACAATTGGAATGATAATAGTTTCGTCAGGTATACTTTTAAATATTTTGCCTGAAATTAAGCTGAAGTTATTATTAATGGCATATAAATTAAGTAATCCTATAACACAAGAGCAAATGGATTTTATATTAGATTACCCGGTTAATTCTATAAGTGCTCGGGATTATGGACTTATAGGTAGAGATATTATGTGGATTCTTAGAGAAAGTAATTTAGATGTAAATCGTGCTATGAGAAGAATTTATCATAAAAGTTTAAATGATCTTCCTAGTGCTAATTTAAATGACATAAAAGGAATGAACGATCATGCTGAAAGATTATATAATGAAGTAAGTAAATATGAAGCTTATACGAATATGTCTTATATAGATTATCCTAGAGAATTTTTACCATATTTTAAAGTAATAGTAGATCAATTATTTGGTATTAGAAAAGTTATGAATGAATTAGTGCATAATTCAATGTATAATATAGAATTAAATTCTGTAGGTTTATTACCTTATTACGAAAAAGAACTCAATAGACTTAACGAAATAACACAGGCTAATTTTACAATGTATGTAGAAACAATATTTCATAATACTAATTGAATATCTGGAATTATAATTTAGAATTACATTATTTTACAATAAATATTTATTGTAAAATAAGATTATGATGTAGATGGTTTACACTTAGATTGCAAATCTAAAGTATGAGGTTCGATTCCTCCTTAATCTTTTAAATTCTTATTAGCTTAATGGTAGAGCAAGATACTTCTAATATCCTGATTCTAGTTCGAATCTAGAATAAGAATTTTCATTTTTACAATTTTTAATTTCAAAATTTAGTACTATTTAGTTAAATATTTATATTACCATCAATACTTTTAAAAAATATATTTTAAATTCTTCTATTTCTATGTCAACAGAAAGATGATTCCTATCTACAAATGCTAAAGATATTGGAACTCTTTACTTAATATTTGCATTATTCTCAGGTTTATTAGGAACAGCTTTTTCAGTATTAATAAGAATGGAGCTTAGTGGACCAGGTATTCAATATATAGCTGATAATCAATTATATAATAGTATAATTACAGCTCACGCCATTTTAATGATTTTCTTTATGGTTATGCCTGCTTTAATAGGAGGTTTTGGTAATTTTTTATTACCTTTATTAGTAGGTGGACCCGACATGGCATTCCCTAGATTAAATAATATAAGTTTTTGATTGTTACCTCCTAGCTTAATATTATTAATATTTTCAGCATGTATAGAAGGTGGTGCAGGTACAGGTTGAACTATCTACCCTCCATTATCTGGAATACAAAGTCATAGTGGTCCTAGTGTGGATTTAGCTATATTTGCTCTTCATTTATCAGGAGTAAGTAGTATATTAGGTGCAATTAACTTTATAACTACAGTAGTTAATATGAGAACACCAGGTATAAAATTACATAAATTATCTTTATTTGGATGAGCTGTTGTTATAACAGCAGTTTTATTATTATTATCTTTACCTGTTTTAGCTGGTGGTATTACTATGGTTTTAACAGATAGAAATTTTAATACTTCTTTCTTTGAAACAGCCGGAGGAGGTGATCCTATTTTATTCCAACATCTTTTCTGATTTTTTGGTCATCCAGAGGTTTACATTTTAATTATACCAGGTTTTGGTATAATTAGTACAACTATTTCTGCTAATTCTAATAAATCAGTTTTTGGGTATATAGGTATGGTTTATGCTATGATGTCTATAGGTATATTAGGATTTATAGTTTGAAGTCATCACATGTATACAGTAGGTTTAGATGTTGATACAAGAGCTTATTTTACTGCAGCTACATTAATTATAGCTGTACCTACTGGTATAAAAATATTCTCATGATTAGCAACTTGCTATGGAGGTTCTATTAAATTAACTCCTTCTATGTTATTTGCTTTAGGTTTTGTATTTATGTTTACAATTGGAGGATTAAGTGGAGTTCTTTTAGCTAATGCTGCTTTAGATACTGCTTTCCATGACACTTATTATGTAGTTGCTCATTTCCATTATGTTTTAAGTATGGGTGCTGTATTCGCATTATTTAGTGGATGATATTTCTGAATACCTAAAATATTAGGTTTAAGTTATAACATATTATTATCTAAAGTTCACTTCTGATTATTATTTATAGGGGTTAATTTAACATTCTTCCCTCAACATTTCTTAGGTTTACAAGGAATGCCACGTAGAATAAGTGATTATCCTGATGCTTTTGCAGGTTGAAATTTAGTTAGTAGTTTTGGTTCTATAGTTAGTGTTATAGCTTCTGGATTATTTTTATATATTGTTTACAAACAATTAATAGATAATAATCCTGTAGGAAGATTCCCTTGATTAATGCCTCAATATTTTACTGATGCTTTACAAGCATTATTAAATAGAAATTATCCTAGTTTAGAATGAGCTTTAACTAGTCCACCTAAACCTCACGCATTTGTAAGTCTTCCTTTACAATCTAATGTGACTAATTTCTCTTTTTAATTATATATTAATATATATCATATATACATGTATATAAATATATATATATTTTTTTAACGAATATATATATTATTATTATTAGCTTAATGGTAAAGCAAAATATTAAAAAATATTTTTAATTTAGTTCAAATCTAAAATAATAATATAAAATTATTTTATTATGATTATAATATGCTGCTATTATTATCATTACTATAAAATAAAGAATTTTTATTTAAAAATGTTATTTTTTCCTACGTTAATTTCTATATTGGAAGTTGTTTTAGTAATGGTTCCTGCTTTACTTGCCATAGCATATGTAACAGTGGCTGAAAGAAAAACAATGGCTAGCATGCAAAGAAGATTAGGTCCTAATGCTGTTGGTTATTATGGATTATTACAAGCATTTGCAGATGCTTTAAAACTTTTATTAAAAGAATATGTAGCTCCAACTCAAGCTAATATTGTATTATTTTTCTTAGGTCCTGTAATAACTTTAGTATTTTCATTATTAGGATATGGTGTTATACCATATGGACCTGGATTAGCAATTAGTGATTTTAATTTAGGTATTTTCTATTTATTAGCTGTATCATCTTTATCTACATATGGTATATTATTAGCAGGTTGAAGTGCTAATAGTAAATATGCTTTTTTAGGTTCTTTAAGAAGTACTGCCCAATTAATTAGTTATGAATTGGTTTTAAGTTCTGCTATATTATTAGTAATTTTCTTAACAGGTAGTTTAAATTTAACTGTTAATATGGAAGCACAAAGAGCTATTTGATTTATATTACCTTTATTTCCTATATTCATAATATTTTTCATAGGTTCTGTAGCTGAAACTAATAGAGCTCCCTTTGATTTAGCAGAAGCAGAATCTGAATTAGTTAGTGGATTTATGACAGAGCACGCTGCTGTCGTATTTGTATTCTTTTTCTTAGCAGAATATGGTAGTATTGTTTTAATGTGTATATTAACAAGTATATTGTTCATAGGAGGATATTTATTTATAGGTAGTTCTCTGATAAATTTAACTTTATACTTATCTGGTACTAATTTTATAATCAATAGTATAATAAACAGTCCAATATTAGAAGGTTTATTATATGGTTTAAGTTTAGGAATAAAAAGTTCTATGATGGTGTTTGTATTTATTTGAGTTAGAGCTTCATTTCCTAGAATTAGATTTGATCAGTTAATGGGATTCTGTTGAACTGTATTATTACCTATTATATTTGCAATAATAATATTAATTCCAGCTATTTTATATAATTTTGTATTATTCCCTATCAATATTAGTTTACTTTAATATATAAATATAATATTTATATAATCATAAGATTTCTTATATATGATGTATATTTTTTAAATATAATATTTTAGGCTTACTTATATACTGTAAATAAATAAAAAGGAATGTTATTATCTTTTTTATTATTAGTACCTTTAATAGGTATTTTTTTTATTGCTGGGTCTATTTCTTATGAAAATAATGTATTAAAAACTACATATTATAAAAATATTGCTTTAATTACATCTATAATAAATTTAATTATATCTTTAATTGTATATATATTATTTGATTCTAATACTAATCAATTTCAATTTGTGCAAGAACATTATAATTTAAGTTTTTTTGATATTTATTTAGGAGTAGATGGTATATCTATATATTTTGTATTATTAACTACAATAATAATGCCAATAGCTATATTATCTAATTGAAATTCAATAACAGAAAATATAAAATCCTACTTAATAATAATGTTATTATTAGAAACATTATTATTAGCGATTTTTTTAGTTTTAGATATATTATTGTTTTATGTTTTTTTTGAAAGTACATTACCCCCTTTATTTTTATTGATAGGTTTATTTGGATCTAGTAATAAAGTTAGAGCTAGTTTTTATATATTTTTATATACATTGTGAGGATCTTTGTTTTTATTACTATGTATACTAGCTATGTCTTCAATTATGGGTACTACAGATTTTGATGCATTATTTAAAACTAATTTTGATTATATTACACAACTATTTTTATTCGGAGGAATATTTTTATCATTTGCAGTTAAAACTCCTACAATTTTTTTAAATAACTGATTACTAAAAGCTCACGTTGAATCTCCTTTAGGTGGAAGTATAATACTAGCTGCTATAGTTTTAAAAACTAGTTTATACGGTATTTGTAGATTAATTTTACCTATATTACCTAAAGCATCTATTAATTTTACATATATTGTTTATGTAATAGGAGTTATTACTATAATTTATGCTAGTTTCAGTACATTAAGAACTACAGACGTTAAAGAATTAATAGCTTATAGTTCTGTATCTCATGCTGCAGTTTATTTAATAGGAGTATTTAGTAATACAATACAAGGTATAGAAGGAAGTATAATTTTAGGGTTAGCTCATGGATTTGTTTCAAGTGGTCTATTTATATGTGCAGGAGGTATATTGTACGATAGATCTGGAACTAGATCTATTTATTTTTATAAAGGTATAGCTCAAATTATGCCTTTATTTTCTATATTATTTTTCATATTATCTTTAGGTAATTGTGGTGTTCCTTTAACTTTAAATTTCGTAGGTGAATTTATGTCTCTTTATGGAGTATTTGAAAGATTACCATTATTAGGGGTATTTGCTAGTTTATCTATTATATTTTCAGCTGCTTATACAATGTATATGTTTAATAGAATAGCTTTTGGAGGTACATTTAGTAAATTTTTCCTAGAAAATATAGTTGATATTACAAAAAGAGAATTTTTCTTACTTTTTATTTTAGTATTATTTACTGTAATTTTCGGTATATATCCTTCTTTTATATTAGATGGTCTACATTATTCTGTAACAAACTTAATTTATTATTCATAAGATTTTCAATTAAATAATTAAGATTAATATTTAAATATTTAATTAAAAAAAAAAATAACAATGCCACAATTAGTACCTTTTTATTTTTTAAATGAAGTAGTATTTACTTTTACTATAATTACAATCATTTTATATCTATCATCTAAATATATATTACCTAGATTCGTACGTTTATTTTTATCACGTACATTTATATCAAAACTTTTTGATAATAAATAATTATAATATAATTGTATTTAACAAGGATTTTTCAAGACATATTATATAGCTTAGAGGATTATGAATACTTTAAGCAGTAATAATTTTAATACAATAAATTTAGAAATACTTAGTCCATTAACTCAATTTGAAATAAGAGATTTATTAAGTATAGATGCTCCTTTATTAGGAAATTTACATATTTCTTTAACAAACATAGGATTTTATTTAACAATAGGTGGTTTTATAATATTAGCTTTAAATTTATTAAGTACAAATTATAATAAATTAATAAGTAATAATTGATCTATTAGTCAAGAAGCTTTGTATGCTACTATTCATAGTATAGTAACAAATCAAATTAATCCTAAAAAAGGTCAAATATATTTTCCTTTTATTTATACATTATTTATCTTTATATTAATAAATAATTTAATAGGAATGGTACCTTATAGTTTTGCTTCAACAAGTCATTTTATTTTAACATTTTCTTTAAGTTTCACTATAGTTTTAGGTGCAACAATTTTAGGGTTCTTAAACCATGGTTTAAAATTCTTTTCTTTATTAGTACCCGCTGGTTGTCCTTTACCTTTATTACCTTTATTAGTTTTAATAGAATTAATATCTTATTTAGCTCGTAATATTTCTTTAGGTTTAAGATTAGCCGCTAACATAATGAGTGGTCACATGTTATTACATATATTAGCAGGCTTTACTTATAATATAATGTCTTCAGGTATATTATTCTTTTTCTTAGGTTTATTACCTTTATCATTTATTATAGCTTTTGCAGGATTAGAAATAGGTATAGCATTTATACAAGCTCAAGTTTTTGTAGTTTTAACTTCTTCTTATATAAAAGATGGATTAGATTTACATTAATAAAAAAAATCAAAATTTAAGGATAAATAATGAGGAAAGTCTATAGTTCTATATACGTATGTATATATATATATATAAATAAAAATATTAAGCTATAAATAGAAAATGTCAATATATTAATAAATAATTTAATATTAAATAATAAAATTATATTGCGAGAATACAATCTAATAATAGAATCTAAATAGAAAGTTTAACAGAAAATAGCTTATATTTATCCTTAAAATCCATTTTAGTATAAACTTTTAAGTGATGTAAATTATTATAATTACATTTAAATAGATGAGTTTAGTGATGGCTCTGAATGAATACTGTCCAAATGTTTGACACATGCTAATCGAACGTTTAATAAATTAATTTTATTAAAAGTGGTGAACAGGTGAGTATTATATTATTAGTATACCTTAAGGTACGGAAAGAAAATTCCGTATATTAATAAAGGAAAATCCGCCTTAAGAAAATTAGATAATAAATAGAGATAGGTAGTTGTTAAGGTAATGGCTTAACTAGCCAAGGATTCTCTTAGTTGAAACTGAAAAAGGTTAATCAACCACATTGGGGATGAAAAAATCCCAAGACAATAAAGTACAGCAGTGAAGAATTTTGGTCAATAGCCTAACGGCGGAACTGGCAACTTGGAGGAATGGCCTAAAGATTTAATACTAAATACAGTATTAAATTAACAAAGATTGAAAAGGTTAAATCGCATTGCGAATAAAATTCTAAATATATATATTATAATGACAATATATATTTATGTCTTGACTAATTACGTGCCAGCAGTCGCGGTAATACGTAAGAGACTAGTATTATTCATCATCAATAGGTTTAAAGGGTACCCAGACGGAAGAAATTACCTAAAATAGGAATTATTTCTATCTAGAGTTTAATATGAAAAGGTAGTATCTACGGAGTAAAGCAAGAAATAAAATTCTATGATCCCGATGGAGACTGGTAAGCGAAAGCAGCCTTTTATGTAAAAACTGACGTTGAAGGACGAAGGCTAAGCCAATGAAGAGGATTAGAAACCCTCGTAATCTTAGCAGTAAATTATGAATGTCATAAAAAAATATTATTTTTTTATAAATGAAAGTGTAAACATTTCACCTTAAGAGTAATGTGGCAACGCAGGAACTGAAATCACTAGTCCGTTTCTGACATCAGTAGTGAAGTATGTTGTTTAATTCGATGATCCACGAAAAACCTTACCACAATTTGAATTATTTATATATTAATTACAAAATTAGTATATAAATAACAAGTGTTGCACGGCTGTCTTAAGTTAATGTTGCGAAACTACAGCAATAGTTGTAAAATTGATATGAACCCTTACCTTATTTATAAAATTTGTTTTAATATTCAATTTTTTATAAGGTTTTTTAGTCTTTATTTGATAAAATAAACAGGGACTAAGGCAAGTCATCATGGCCTTTATATTGTGGGCTACAGACGTGCCACATGTATCTAGACAAAGAGATGCAAAAATTAAAATTTAAGCTAATCTCTAAAATAGAATAAATAGGATAAGGATTGTAGTCTGTAACTCGGCTATATGAATAAGTAATTACTAGTAATCGTGAATCACCATGTCACGGTGAATTTCATCTCGGTTTGGTACTAATCACTCGTCGCATGCTGAAAGGAGTGTGTACAATAAGTTTGCTTACTTATTTTAATAAATTAAAAAACAAGGTTTTAATTTTATAATAGGTTTCTTCATATGTACACTTCTAATTAGTGTTAAGTCGAAATATGGTTCGTGTAGCGGAAGTTGCACGGGGAATATGGCCCATCATGATCTCTCTTCTTTTAACATTGTCTATAAATATATTGTATAATTTTTATATTATACATTAAGGAGGGTTCCTTTATTGGCAAGAAGGGTTGAGCTGTAAACTCAATAGCTACACTAGCTTTAAGAGTTCGAATCTCTTGTCTCCTATATATTATATTTAATTACATATTTTTATGTTAATTTTTTAACCTTCTATAGCTCAACGGTAGAGCATGATACTGTTAATATCAGGATAAATGTTCGATTCATTTTAGGGGGACATGTAATATGTATATTCTGACTATTATAAATACGCAAAAATTTTTTAATTAATTATAACTTTTTAGATAAGTAAGTGAATCAAGAAATCAGAAGTAATTTTCAAGATCATCCCTTTCATCTAGTATCTCCTTCTCCTTGACCATTTTTTACTAGTTTATCTTTATTATCTTTAACTACACATGCTGCATTAAGTATACATAATTTTAGTAATGCTTATTATTTCCTTTATATAAGTTTATTTTTAGTTGTGGCTTCAATGTTTCTATGATTCCGTGATGTTATAAGTGAAGCTACATTTTTAGGTGATCATTCATTAGCTGTACAAAGAGGATTAAATTTAGGTGTTCTGTTATTTATAGTATCTGAAGCATTATTTTTCTTAGCTGTATTTTGAGCTTTTTTCCATAGTGCCTTATCACCTACTCCTGAATTAGGTGCTCAATGACCACCTTTAGGTATAGAACCTGTTAATCCTTTTGAATTACCATTACTTAATACAGTTATATTATTAGCTAGTGGATCTACAATTACATATTCTCATCATGCTTTAATTAATGGTAATAGAAAAGCTGCTATATTAGGAGGTATATTTACTGTTATTTTAGCTATAGTATTTACTTTTTTTCAAGGTGTGGAGTATAATGAATCTTCTTTTACTATAAGTGATGGTGCATATGGTACATGTTTCTTTTTTGGAACAGGATTTCATGGATTTCATGTTATAATAGGTACTATTTTTATATTTGTAGCTTTATGAAGAATAATTCGTTATCATTTAACTGAAAATCATCACGTAGGACTTGAAGGTTCTATTGCTTATTGACATTTTGTTGATTTAATATGACTTTTTTTATATTTGTCAATTTACTACTGGGGTTCATAAGACTAAACAAAACATCAGAAGAAGTTGAAATTTTAAAATATCTAGATATATTTAATATAAGTATTTTTTGTTTTATTATTTTATTTTTATATAAATCTTTTTATATTTATTTAAAGATTATTAATTTTAATACAAATGAATTAAATGTAATTTTTGTTAGTTTAGATAAAATCATATTTAATTTTAATGAATATTTAGAATTGGTTTTAATTTTATTTAGAAATATTTTTAATATAACAAATGAATTTTTATTTTCTACTTATAATATATTAAGTGAATTTAATTATATACCTTTATACTACGTATATATAGCTTCTTCAATTTGTATACTTATTTGATTTCGAATCCAGAACCCTATTATATGAGGTAATAAATGGA
>NZ_BAAHAF010000047.1:0-3412 GCF_054777815.1 Angustibacter speluncae
CCGCGGGCGGCGCCGGCGCGGACGCCACCCGGTCGGCGAGCAGCCCGCGGCGAGCGCGGACGCGGACGCGGCCGAGCAGGACGAGACCACGGCCGGCGCCGGGCGACCCGCCGGCGGCACCGCACCACGGACGTCGTGAGGGGACGCGTGAGGACCGACGAGCAGGGCAACGACCCCACCGGCACCGACCCGAGCGGCACCGACACCGGTCAACTGGCCGCGCCGGGACCCGACCTGGTCGAGGACGACGACCGGGACCACGACCGGGACCACGGCCGCGGGCAGGCGGCGGGTGGCCGGCCCGTCGACGGCACGCACGCGGTGCTGCGCTCCAGCACGGTCATGGCCGCCGGGACGGCCGTCTCGCGCGTGCTCGGCTTCGGGCGCTCGCTGGTGCTGGTGCTCGCCGTCGGCCTCACCTTCGACTCCGCCGACACCTTCGACGTCGCCAACAAGATCCCGAACATCCTCTACATGCTGCTCGCCGGCGGCGTGCTCAACGCCGTGCTCGTGCCGCAGATCGTCCGGGCGTCCAAGAGCGCCGACGGCGGCGAGGAGTTCGTCAACCGGCTGGTGACGCTGTCGGTGGCGATGCTGCTCGGGGTCACGGTCGTCCTGACGGCGTGCTCGCCGCTGCTCGTGCGGGTCTACGCGGTGAACCAGACCACCGGCTGGCTCGCGCTCTCGACCGCGTTCGCGTTCTGGTGCGTGCCCCAGGTCTTCTTCTACGGCCTCTACACCGTGCTCGGGCAGGTGCTGAACGCCCGCGGCCGGTTCGGCGCCTACATGTGGGCGCCGGTCGTGAACAACGTCGTCGGCGTGGCGGGCCTGGTCGCCTTCCTGCTCCTGTACGGCCGCGGCGACGCCGGCCAGCACGCGGTCGACAGCTGGTCGGCGGCCAAGGTCGCCCTGCTCGCGGGGACGGCCACGCTCGGCGTCGTCGCGCAGGCGCTGGTGCTGGTCCCGCCGCTGCGCGCCGCGGGGTTCCGCTACCGGCCGGTGTGGGGCGTGCGCGGCGTGGGCCTCGGCAGCGCCCGCCGGGTCGCGGTGTGGACCTTCCTGGCCGTGCTGGTCGGCCAGCTCGGCCTGCTCGTCACCACCAACGTGGCCACCACCGCCACCGCCCTGAACCGCGGCACCGAGCTCGCGGCCGGCACCCCCGGCGCCGCGGCCTACAGCTACGCCTACCTGCTGTTCATGCTGCCCCACTCGCTGGTCGCGGTCTCGCTCGTCACGGCCCTCTTCACGCGGATGAGCCACGCCGCCGGCGACGACGACTGGCCCACCGTGCGCGCCGACCTGTCGCTCGGCCTGCGCACCGTCGGCCTGTTCTCGGTCGTCGCCACGGTCGGGCTCGTCGTGCTCGCCGACCCGGTGGGGGTCGCGATGACCGGGTCGGTCGAGGGCGGCCTCGCGCTCGGGTCGGTGGTGGCGGTGATGGCGGTCGGCCTCACCGCATTCAGCGCCACCTACCTGTTCCACCGCGTCTACTACGCCTACGAGGACGCCCGGACGCCGTTCCTGGTGCAGGTGCCGACCGTGGCCGTGATCGTCGCCGCCGACGTGGCGTCGGTGCTGCTGCTGCCCGCCGAGCTGATGGTGGTCGGCGTCGCCGCCGGCATGAGCGCCTCGGCGTTCGTCTCCGCCGGCCTGTCGGCGTGGTGGCTGCGGCGCAGCCACGGCACCCTCGACGGCCCGCTCGTGGTGCGCACCCACGTCCGCCTGCTCGTCGCCGGGCTCGTGGCCGGGGGCGCCGGTTGGCTCGTCACCCACCTGCTGCGCGACCTGACCGTCTCCGGGCGCGGCGGCGCCGTGCTCGTCTGCGCCGCCGCCGGCGCGGTGGTGCTCGTCGTCTACCTGGTGGGCCTGCGGCTGCTGCGGGTCGAGGAGCTGCGCGCGCTCACCCGCCGGCTCGGCCGGGTGGGCCGGGTGCTCGGCGGCTGAACCCGCCGGGTCCACGACCTCAAGGACGGCCGCGGGGATGCCGATGACCCCCACGTGCAGCACCCTGCCCTGGCCCACCACCGCGACGACGGGGGCATCATCACCGGCTGGCTGATCAAGGTCACCGTGGTGCTCGGCGTCGCCGGGCTCGTGCTGTTCGACGCCGTCTCGATCGGGTCCACCGCCATGGGGGTGTCCGACACCGCCGGAGCCGCGGCCCGCGACGCCGCCGAGGCCGTCGAGGCCGGCGGCGACACCCGGCTCGCCTACCCCGCCGCCGTGACCACGGCCGTCGAGCAGAACGCGCTGAACGAGGTCGACCCCGCGGACGTGCGGATCGCCACGGACGGCTCGGCCACCGTCACCGTCGCGCGGACGGCGCCGACCCTCGTCGTCGCCCGGATCCCGTGGATCGCCGGCTGGGCCCACCGCAGCGCGACGGACACCGCCGCGCCGGTGTCCTGACGGCCACCGCCCCGTCCCCGCCGCACCCCCGCACGAGCGCCCCGTCCGGCGTGCCCGGATCGTGACCCGCCCCGGCGTCGCCCCGGGCTGCGCGCCCGTCCCCAGCGCCTAGCATGGGCGCGTCGCGCCGCCCGGCGCGCAGGACGGGTGGAGGACCGATCGTGGAGGGCGTCGAGCACGGCACCGAGCTCGCGGGCAGGTACCGGCTCGAGGAGCGGCTGCGCACCACCTCCGCAGGGGAGTCCTGGCGCGCCGTCGACACCACCCTCGACCGCCCGGTCGCCGTGCGCCTGGTGCCCCACGACACCGCCGACGACGTCCTCGACGCCGCCCGCCGCGCCGCCGTCGTCGAGGACCCCGCGCTGCTGCGGGTGCTCGACGTCGCGCAGGAGCCGCGCGCCGACGGCCCGCTCACCTACGTCGTCAGCGAGCACGTCGACGCCGTCCCGCTGGCCGACCTGCTCCGTCGCGGTCCGCTGCCCGCCGACCAGGTCCGGGCCGTGGTCGGCCGGACGGCCACCGCGCTGGCCGCCGCGTCCGCCGCCGGCCTGCACCACGAGGTCCTCACCCCCGAGCACGTGCTCTGCCTCCCCGACGGCGGCGTCAAGGTCGAGGGCCTGGCCGTCGAGGCCGCCGCCCGCGGCGGCGGCGCCGTCACCGCCGACGAGGCGGCCCGCGCCGACGCCGTCGCCCTGGTCGCGCTGCTGCACGCCGGCCTCACCGCCACCTGGCCGATGGAGCCGGTCGCGGGCCTGGAGGCCACGCCGCTCGACGGCGAGGTGCCCGTGCCGCCCGCCGACCTCGTCGACGGCGTCCCGAACGACCTCGACACCCTCTGCGCCGTCACGCTCGGCGACGTCGACGACGGCCCCCGCACGCCCCAGGAGGTCGTCGAGCAGCTGCGGCCGTGGGACACCGGCCTGCGCCCCACCCCCGTCGCCGCCGGGCTGCGTCCGGCCGGCCGGTTCCCCCGCCGCACCGGCTCGGGTGCGGCCGCCGGTGC
>NZ_BAAHAF010000048.1:0-5295 GCF_054777815.1 Angustibacter speluncae
CGACCTCGCGGGCGGCGAGCGTCGCGACGCGGCCGTGGACGCGGTCGCGGACCTCGAGCCGGCCGCGGCCACCGGCGTCGGCGGGGGCCGCCGGCTCAACCACGGTCGCGGCGGCGCACGAGCGCCGACAGGTCGAGCTCGCCGTCGCGGTGACCGCCGAGCAGGTAGCCCGCTGCGCCGAGCACGATCGCGAGCAGGAAGCCGGGGAAGCCGCCGGTGGCGGCGGCGATCGCGAGCAGCAGGCCCGCGAGCAGGCCGATGGTCGAGGTGGTCATGAGGGTCGTCCTCCGTGTCGTGGGGCGCTCTCGCGCCGGGGTGGTGCGGTCACGTCGATGAAGCGGGTCGAGGGGCGGCGCACCCGGTCGGCGCCGTCGGCGAGACGATGGGCGAGCCGGCGCCACCAGGGCGGTGCCAGCACCTCGACGCGGGTGCCGGTGCCGCCCCGACCGGGCGGTGCGAGGCCGAAGCGGGCGTCCACCTGGGCGTACGCCTCGAGCAGGGCCTCGGTGCTCCCGCCGCGGTCGGGGTGGTGGCGTCGGGCCGCCGCGCGGCGCTCGGCGTTCCACCGGCGCCGCGCCTGCGGTGCGAGGACGTCTGCGGGGTCGCCGCCCGCGGGGGCGGGCGGCGGGGTCACCGGACGTCCTCGACGGCGACGTGCACCGGCAGGTCGCCGGTCCACGGCGCGACGGCCAGCCGCACCGCGTGGGCGGTGTCGCGGACCGACGAACCGACCGCGAGCACGACCCGCACCTCGGCGTGGTCCGGCCGCAGCCGGATGCCGTGGACGCGGCGGCCCGGCAGGTACGTGGCGACCTCGCCGAACGCACCGCCGTGCAGGTCGACCACGCCCGGCACGGTCAGCACCGCGTCGCGGACGTCGTCCACGACCTCGCGGCCGCGCTCGTCGTCCGGGTCACCGCCGGCCGGGACGCCGGTGGTGCCGTCCGGGACGGCACCACCGCCGGCAGGAGCGGTCACTGCACCCGCGGCTCGGCCGCCGGCGCGTCGTCCTCGGTCTCGTCGTCGAGGTGCACGTCGTGCACGGTGATGTTCACCTCGGTGACCTCCAGGCCGGTCATCTGCTCGACGGCGCTGATCACGTTGCGGCGGATGCCCGCAGCCAGGTCGGCGATGGCCACGCCGTACTCGGCGACCAGGTCGACGTCGACGGCGGCCTGCCGCTCGCCGACCTCGACGCGCACGCCCTGGGAGTGGTTCACGCGGCCGCCCGGGATGCGCTCGCGGATCGCACCCACGGCACGGGCGGTGCCGCCGCCGAGGGAGTGCACGCCCGCGACCTCGCGGGTGGCGATGCCGGCGATCTTCGACACGACGGTGTCGGCGATGGTGGTGCGGCCCTCGGTCGAGACCAGGGCCGAGTCCTGCTGGGCGACGGTGCCCTTCGCGGGTGCGGTGGTCTTCTCGGTGCTCGTGGTGCTCATGCTGCGTCCTTCCGTCCGGGGGCGCCGTGGTGGCGCCGTCACAGGGTTCGTCGCGGTCGGGACCCCGGACCGCACGCGGCGTCCGGGTGACGCCCGTCACAGCCGTGACGGGCGGGACGCCGACGGCCGTGCCACGATCCGCGGGTGGACAGGCGCGAGCGCGACGACACCGCGCTGGCCCGGGCGGCCGCCCTCGGGGACCCGGACGCCTTCGAGGAGATCGTGCTGCGGCACGGCCCCTCGCTCTACCGGTACGCCCGCCGGCTCACCCGCGACGACGGGGAGGCCCAGGACGCCGTGCAGGAGGCGCTGCTCGGCGCGTGGAAGGGCATCGACCGGTTCGAGGGGCGCTCCGGCCTGCGCACCTGGCTGTTCTCGCTGACCGCCCGCAAGGTCGCCGACCGCTACCGGCGGGCGCGGGCCGACCCCGTCGACGACGCGCTGCTGACCACGCGTCCGGCAGGATCGGACAGCGACCCGTTCGAGCAGGCCAGCGGCTCGGAGCTGCGGCAGGCGCTGGACCGGGCGCTGGCCGAGCTGCCGTACCGGCAGCGGGCGTGCTGGCTGCTGGTCGAGGTCGAGCAGCTGACGCAGGCCGAGGTGGCGCAGGTGCTGGGCATCTCGCCCGACGCCGTGCGCGGACAGCTGTTCCGCGCCCGGCGCACCCTGGAGGAGAGGATGGCGAGGTGGCGATGAGCGAGCCGGACGACGTCCTGGCCCGGGCCGCGCGCGAGCTGCGCGAGGAGCCCGAGGCGGGGTGGGACGACGTCGCGGGCTCGTTGCTGTCCGCGGTGCGCCGCACGGCGCGGCGGTCGGTGCCGGTGCACGCGCGCCCGCTGGACGCCGACGAACGCGCCGGCCACCGGCTCACCGTCGCCGACACCGCCCTGGTCCGCCTGGCCGCGCTGGCGGTGTCCGAGGTGCCCGGCGTGGCGCCGGCCCGGGTGCGGCTCGACCTCGACGCGCGCGAGTGCCGCGGCGCCCGCGTGCACCTGGTCGCGCGCTACGGCACCGACCTCGACGCCGCCTCGGCGCGCGTGCGGCAGCTGGTCGGTGCGGTGCTGGAGGACGTGCTGGGGCCGGTGCGCGACGGCGACCCGGCCCGGGTGGTCGACGTCGCCGTCGACGACGTCGTGCCGGACGACCGCGCGCTCTGACGCCGTGCGGGAGCGCCTCAGGCCGGACACCAGCCGGGGTCGCGGCCGGACAGCAGCAGCGCCCGCTCGAACGGGGTCGCGCCGTCCGGGACGGGCAGGGCCGGCCCGAACACGCCGTCGCGCATCGCCGCGTCGGCCTCGGCGTCGCCGGACGGCGAGACGATCGGCAGCACCGCCTCGGCCTCGCCGTCGGTGGGCTCGTACGGCTGGCCGGTGCTGACGGCGAGCTCCCACCCGTGCAGCAGCACCTCGTCGAGCGCGACGAGGCCGCACGCCTCGGCGGGGAAGGTCACCCCGCCGGCCGTCGTCGTCCCGTCCCAGGCGTCGTCGTCGCGCCACGCGGCGGCCAGCTCGTCGAGGCGGGCGACGAGCTGCTCGCGCCAGCCGTCCGGGAGCGGCTCGGTGACGGGGGCGGGCGGGGTCCGGGTCGTCGGGCCCTGCACCTTGGCCGCCGCGTCGCGGAACGCGACCGACAGGCCGAGCAGGTGCTGGACCACCATCTGCACGCTCGTCCCCTCGCTCGGGGTGGGTGCCGCGAGGTGCTCCTCGCGCACGCCGTCGACGAGGCTTGCGACGCGGGCGGTGGTGGGGGTGAGGTCGAGCACGGCGTCCTCCTGCGGGCGGGGACGGCGGACGGACGTCCGCCTCGTGGGGTGGACCCGCCCGCCCGGGCGATCTCATCGCCCGGGCGTCAGCCCCCGGGACGCCGGAAGTCGGGCAGGTGCTCGTCGAGGACGTCGAGCACGGGGATCTCGCCGCCCAGCTGGCAGAGCACCCCGATGCCGCCCAGCCAGACGCGGTGGATCAGCAGGTACTCGGGCGGCAGGTTGAGCTTCATGCCGATGGACCACTGCGGGCGACGAGGGTCGTTGATGTGCTGGAACAGCTCCTGCATCCACGCCCGGGAGAAGGTGAAGGTCTCCTGCTGGGCGGGCGCGAGGAACGGGTCGAGGTACTCGAGCAGGCCGTCGGCCTCGATCTGCATGGACGAGCGGATGAAGCCCTCGTCGCGCAGGCCGTCGACGACCCCCTGCGAGTCGCCCTCGAGCGCCAGGTGCAGCAGCCGGCCGATCTCGGCGGGCATGCCGTCGGGCAGCTGCTTGACCGCGCCGAAGTCGAGCACGCCGAGCCGGCCGTCGGGGGTGAGGCGGAAGTTGCCCGGGTGCGGGTCGGCGTGCAGCAGCCCGACCTGCGACGGCCCGAGGAACAGGAACTCGAGGTAGCGGCGGGCCGCGAGGTCGCGCTCGTCCTGGGTGCCGTCGGCGATGATGCGCGACAGGGGCACGCCCTCGAGCCACTCCGAGACGATCACCCGGTCGGCGCTGCGGACGACCGCGGGGACCGCGAAGCCCGGGTCGTCGGCGAACGCGGCGTGGAACGCGCTCTGCCACTGCGCTTCCGCGGTGTAGTCGAGCTCCTCGACCATGCGCTGCTTCAGCTCGGCGAGGATCGGCCCGATCTCGAGCCCGGGGATCCAGGCGGTGCCCACGCGGGCGGCGCGGGAGAGCTGGTTGAGGTCGGAGACCAGCGCGTCGCCGGCGCCCGGGTACTGCACCTTCACCGCGACCTGGCGGCCGTCCTTCCAGACGGCGCGGTGCACCTGGCCGATGGACGCGGCCGCGGCGGGGGTGTCGTCGAACTCCGAGAACGACCGGCGCCAGCGCGGCCCGAGCTGCTCGGCGAGCACCTTGTGCACGGTGGCGGCCGGCAGCGGGGGAGCGGCGTCCTGCAGCTTGGTGAGGGTGGCGCGGTAGGGCCCGCTCAGCTCCTCGGGCAGCCCCGCCTCGAAGACGCTCAGCATCTGGCCGAACTTCATCGCCCCGCCCTTGAGCTCGCCGAGCACCTTGAACATCTGCTCGGCGGTGCGGGCCTGCACCTCGGCCGCGACCATCTCGGCGGGCTTGCCGCCGAGGCGCTTGCCGATGCCCCAGGCGGTGCGCGCGCCGAAGGTGACGGGCAGCGCCGCCAGCCTCGCGGTGCGCCCGATCGCGCTGCGTGGCACGTCGTTCACCCCTCCATCATCGCCCCCGCGGCGCGGATCGACCCGGCAGGGCCCGCGGACGGCGTCGGCGAGCCCTCCGCGGGCAGCCCCGCGCACCCGCACCGCGGGTGCGCCGGCCAGGTGCGGGTGGCGGGGACGCCGACCCCGGACCGCACCTCGAGCGCCAGGCCCGGAGCGGCCGCGTCGTGCTCGTGGGTGCGGCCGTCGACCGCGGCGAGCACGACGCCCGCGGCGAGCACGGCCGCGTGGTCGGCGGCCACGGGGTCGACCGGGCCGGGTGGCGCGTCGGCGAGCTGGGCCGCGACCTGCGGCCACTCCGGGTCACGGTCGGCCCGGAACAGGTCCTGGCAGCGCAGGCAGCAGCCGACGCCGGGTCGCACGAGCGGTCCGACCACGACGGCGCCCTCGCGGGCCAGCACCGGCAGGTGGGGGACGTCGGCCGCGAGCCACGGGTCGTAGGCGTCGGGTCGCACGGCGCCCGAGGCGACCAGGACGACGACCGACGGCGGCCGCGTGGCGTCCGCGCCCGAGCGGGACGCCGGGAGCAGGGCGCCGGCCGCGTGGTCGCGGCGCTCGCCGCCGACGTCGGCCGGGTACAGGCCCGGACCGGTGTCGGCCGGGCGGACCAGGCCCTCGTCGCGCACCAGCACGGCCTGCAGGTCGGGCAGCGCGCCGTCGGTGCCGGTGGACGGCG
>NZ_BAAHAF010000049.1:0-32837 GCF_054777815.1 Angustibacter speluncae
CGCCCGCACCGGCACGGTGCCCCGGCTGTCGGCCGGTCCGCTCGAGGCGGCCGCCGAGGTCGTGCCCGTCCCGGTCCCGCCGCCGGCGGCGGCACCGGCCGCCGTGCAGGTCACCACGCCCGTGCCGCCGCCGGCGCCGCCGGAGCAGGCCACGCTGGTCGTGCCCTACGTGCCGCCCACCCGGGCCGTGCCGGCCCCGCAGGAGCGGACGGTGGTCGGGCTCCCGCCGCAGCCGGTGCCGCAGCCGGCGCAGCAGCGCCCGGTCCAGCAGCAGGCGCCGGTCCAGCAGCCGGTGCGATCCGCGCCGCCGCACCCGTTCCCGCCGGTGCCGGTGCAGCAGCGCCAGCCCCAGCAGACCGTCCAGCAGCCCGTCCGGCAGTGGCCGGCGCCGCACCGTCCTGCCGACGTCCGCCAGCCGCCGCCCGCCTTCGGCGGGATGCTGCCGCTCGGCGACGGGTACGAGCCGGAGCCGCTGCAGGCCCCGTCCGCACCGCGGGCGCAGCGGTCGGGCACCGTCGCCGCCGGCCTGGTGCTGCTGGTGTGCCTGGCCGCGGTGCTGCCGGTCGTCGCCGTCGCGGTCGGGGTGGTGTGGCTGCTGCTGGCCCGCACCGTCGACGCCGCCAGCGGGTCGCTGCTGCGCCGCCGGTACGAGCGGGGCGCGCGCCGCGGCGACGCGACCCTCGCGGTGCTGGCGTCGCCCTGGCACCTGCTGGTGCAGCTGCTGCTGCTCGTCCCGGTGCTGCTGCTGCCGGCGGCGGTCGCGCTGGCGTCCGCGTTCATCCCGGGCCTGTTCGTCGACCTCACCGCGGCGCCGTGGGCGACCAGCGTGGCGCCGGCGACCTGGGCGCTCGGCGCGTGCCTGGTCGCGTGGTGGGGCATCGGCGGCTCGGCCCTGCGCCGCGGCGACCGGCAGCTCGCGCGCGGTCTGGCCCCCGGTGGGCCCGGGGCGACGCTCGCCGTCGTGGCGGCGCTGTCGCTCGCGGGCGGCGCGCTGGTGCTGCTCGCGATGTGGGGCTGGTTGCCGTCGTGGCAGCCGCTGCCCGGTCCGCCGTCGCTGCTGCCCTGAGGCTCCCAGCCGGCTCCCAGGTGCCGCTCGTAGGGTGGGGCACGTGCTGCAGCCCGTCCGCCCCCGTCCCGACGCCGGCGGCCGTCCGTGAGCCGGTGGGCGTCTGCGCAGCCGTGGGTGTCGCTGCTGCTGCGGCTGCTGCTCGCGGGCGTGTTCGCGGTCGCCGGTGGCCTGAAGCTGCCCGACCCGGACGAGAGCGTGCGCGCGGTGCGGGCGTACCGGCTGCTGCCGGAGTCGGTCGTCCCGCTCGTCGGGTACGGCCTGCCGGTGCTCGAGGTGCTGCTCGCCCTGGCGCTGCTGCTCGGCGTCCTGACCCGAGCGGGCGCGGTGCTGTCGGCCCTGCTGATGGTGGTGTTCGTCGTCGGCGTGGCGTCGGCGGCGGCCCGCGGGCTCAGCATCGACTGCGGCTGCTTCGGCGGCGGCGGCCAGGTGGCCGCGGGGGAGACGCGGTACACCGAGGAGATCGTCCGCGACGTTGGGCTGCTGCTCGCGTCGCTCGTCCTGGCCCGGTGGCCGCGCTCGCCGTTCTCGGTCGACCGCTGGCTCGCCGGGCCCACCCGCCCCGAGCCGGCCGGAGGTGCCGCGTGAGCCCGTCCGAGAAGCAGCAGGCCGAGCGCGACCGACGCGCCGGGGCCCGCGCCCGCGCGGAGCAGATGCGCCTGGACGCCGAGCGGCGCTCGCGCCGCCAGCGGACGCTCGTCGTGGCGCTGACGGCGGCCGTCGTCGTGGCGCTGGTCGTCGGCGTCGGCGTCGTCGTGCAGCGCGAGCGGAGCCAGGCGGCGCAGGACGCGGCCGGTCCTGCCGGTCTGTCGGACCGCGGCGGGCTGGTGCTCGGGGACGAGGAGGCGCCGGTCACGGTCACGACCTACATCGACTTCATGTGCCCGGCCTGCGAGCAGTTCGAGACCGAGAACGCGGCGCTGATCGACGAGCTGCGCGAGAAGGGCACCATCCGCGTCGAGTACGTGCCGATCGCCATCCTCGACCGGTTCTCGTCCGGCACCCGCTACTCGACGCGGACGGCCGGTGCCGCCTACTGCGTCGCCGAGCACGACCCGGAGCAGCTGCCGGTGTTCGTCTCGAACCTGTACGGCAACCAGCCGGAGGAGGGCAGCACCGGGCTCCCGCAGGAGCAGGTGGTGCAGATCGCCGACGCCGTCGGCGTGGGTCCCGAGGGGCAGCAGTGCATCGAGGACGGCACCTACGAGGGCTACGCCGCCAACGTCACCGACCAGGCCTCGCAGGACGGCGTGCAGGGCACGCCGACGGTGCTGGTGAACGGGACGTTCCTCGACGACCTGTCGAAGCAGGGCCTGGTCGACCTGATCAACGCGAAGAACTGACGGGCCCGGCGAACCGACGGCCCGCAGGAGCTGGAGCCGGTGGCGGGGGTCGAACCCGCGACCCTTCGCTTACAAGGCGAACGCTCTGGCCACTGAGCTACACCGGCGGCGTGCGGTCCGATGCTACTGACTCCCGGGGCTACTGTCGGGGGGTGCCGGACTTCGAGCGGGTGACCAGGGACCACGTCCTGCAGGTGCTGGACGAGTACGACGCGATCGGGTCGATCGAGTTCCTGGGTCGGTTCGGGTTCGGACGGGCGCGCGACCACGTCCTGCGCCACGAGGGCAAGGAGTACGACTCCAAGGCGGTGCTCGGGGTGGCCCACCTGCGCGCCACCGGTGTGCTCGCCACCAGCCACGACCTCCCTGGTGGACGCGAGGGCGCCTCGGCGTTCCTGCGCAGGCTGGGATTCGCCGTCGACGCCGGAGCCCCGACGTCGGCCGGCGCCGCACCGCGCACCGCGCCGTCCGGGAGGGCCGCCGCCGTCCGGAAGGCGGCGGCGGCACGGCGTCCGGTCCGCGAGGAGCGCCCGGTGGCGGTGTGCCCCACCTGCTTCCAGCAGCTCCCGGCGACGGGCACCTGCGACAACTGCTCGTGAGGCCGGTCAGAACGTCCCGGCGTTCAGGGCGGTCTGCAGGGCGCGGGTGGTCTGCGGGCCCCACTCGCCGTCCGCGGGGACGCCGAGCCGCAGCTGGAGCGCCTTGACGGTGTTCGGCCCGAGCTCGCCGTCGGCAGGGCTGCCGACGCGCTGCTGGAGCGCCCGGTAGGTGACCGGGCCCGGCTCGCCGTCGGCGGCGACGCCCAGGACCCGTTGCAGCGCAGCCCACGTCATCGGTCCGAGCTCGCCGTCGACGTCGAGCGCGGCGGGGGCCGCTGCGGCCAGCGCGCTCGAGCCGTAGGCGGGGTAGCCGAACCCGGCGATGTTCGCGCGCCGCACCTGCCGCATCACCTTGCCCCCGGTGCGGCCCCCGGCCGAGTCCGTGTTGCCCTCGATGGACACCACCGCGCCGTCACCGCGCACCGACTCGACGATGCCGACGTGGGCGATGCGGTTCATCTTCGGCCACTGGAAGTACACGATCGCGCCGATCCGCGGCTGCGAGCCCCACTGCCCGCGCTCGCGGAACCACGCCGCGCCGGACGGGGTGAACGCGTGCTTCGGGATCAGCGCCGCTGCACCCGCCCGGTCGGCGCACCACGACACGAACATGGCGCACCACGGCTGGCCGTCCATCGGGTACCAGGCACCGTACGGCGACCGGTTCGACCCCGGTGGCTGCTCGGCGAACCCGAGCTGGCTGCGGGCGACGTTCAGCACGTCCTCGGCCGTGACGGTCCCGCCGCCCGCCACCTCCGGGCCGCCACCGTCGGGGACCCACTCCTCGAAGCCCTCGTCCTCGACGACGCGGTCCCAGCCCAGGGTGTCCTGGTCGACGTCCTGCACGCCGTCCTCGGGGCGCACCGAGTTGTCGGTCGACTCCGGGACGTCGACGTCGTGCGCGAGCTCGGTCACGGTGGCCTCCCCAGGTGCTGCGTCCTGTCGTCCAGGTTCCTCCGCGCCGCGAGCGCGGACAAGGTGCGATCGGGAACGGCGCCACCGGAGAACCGGCTGCGACACAACACCTTTGCCCTGATCCGCCCCGGGTTGCGTGCCCGTTCGACCATTGACACAGCGGCGCGGCCGGGAGGAACGTCGAGGGTCCTGCGCACGGGTCCCAGGGGAGGTCGGTCGTGCCCGCATCGCTGCCACCAGGCCCCTACCGCACCGTCGACGTCGACGGCGCCCCCGCGCCCTGGTACATGGTGCCGTTCGACACGTCGGGTCGGTGCGAGGGGCCGCGCACCCGCGACGAGCTGGTCGAGCGGGCGTCTCGCGACGGCGTCACGGACGTCTTCCTGTTCTCCCACGGCTGGAACAACGACTGGTCGATCGCCACCGGCAAGTACGAGTCGTTCCTCGCCGGCTTCGGCCGGCTGCGCAGGGAGCACGGGCTCGACGTCGGGCGCGAGTTCCGTCCCGTGCTCGCGGGGGTGTTCTGGCCCAGCACGGCCCTGGTGGACGCCGACGAGCAGGCGCCGCAGATCGCCGCCGACCCGGCGTCGGCGTTCGACGCCGACGTGGCCCGCGAGCGCGCCGAGGTGGGCGAGCTGGCCGCCCTGCTCCCGCCGGAGCAGGTCGAGCGGTTCCACCGGCTGGTGCAGGCCGACGAGCTCGACCCCGACCGGGCGCGCGAGCTCGCGACGCTGCTGCTCCCGGTGCTCGGCACCGGCGACGACGAGGCGGCCGACGACGCCGACGCCGGCGCGGACGACCTCGCCTCGCTGTGGCGGCACCTGCCCGACCTCGACGCGGCCGACGCGGCCGACGACCCCGCTGCGGCGCGGGCCGAGCTCGACGACTTCGGCGTCGACGGGGGCGGCGGCGACCTCGCCGCCGCCGGCCTGCTGGACAGGCTGCGTCCGCGGAACGTGGTGCGGGCGCTGTCGATGTGGCTGATGAAGGACCGCGCCGGGGTCGTGGGGTCCGGCGGGGTGTCCGACCTGCTCGTCGACCTGCTCGGCACCGAGGGGACGCGCGTGCACCTGGTCGGGCATTCCTTCGGCGGCAAGGTGGTGCTGTCGGCGCTCTGCCGGCCGGCGAGCCTGCCGCGGCCCGTGTCGTCGGTGCTGCTGCTGCAGCCCGCGGTGTCGCACCTGTGCTTCGCCCCGTCGGTGCCCGGCACCGACCGTCCCGGCGGGTACGTCGCCGCCCCGGACCGCAGCACCAACCCCGTGCTGTCGACGTTCAGCCGGCACGACGTGCCGCTCACCCGCCTGTTCCACCTCGCCGCGCGCCGCCGCGACGACCTCGCCGAGGTGCGCATCGCGGCGGGCGAACCCGACCGCTACGCCGCGCTCGGCGGCGTCGGGCCGCGTCGCGCGGGCGACCGGTGCCGCACGGTGCCGGTCCACGACGTCGGCGACGCCTACGAGCTGGGCCCGCAGGCGCCCGCGCGGCTGTACGGCGTCGACGCCAGCCGGACGGTGTCCGGGCACAGCGACATCAGCAACCCCTCGACCTACTGGGCCCTGTTCGACCTCGTGCGGTCCTCGTGAGCCTGGTGCAGGTGCTGCAGGCCACCCTCGAGACCCAGCACCGCGCCTCGGTCCGGCTGCGGCTCCGCTCGCGCGACGACGGCGGCGGCTGGGTCGGGACCTGGACCGCCGCCTGCACCCCCGAGGAGCTGGGCCTGCCCACCATGGTGCGCGGAGAACCGCTGCACGACAGCGGCTTCCACCTACCCGCGCACGTGGTGCGCGAGCTGCCGCACGTGCTGTCCAGAGGCGCACGGGTCACCTGGATGCAGCTGTGCGAGCCGTTCGGCTACCTCGGCATGGTGCCGTGGGAGGCGCTGCTCGCACCGCACGTCCCGGGAGCGCTGGTGCGCCTGCCGACCATCGACCTCGCGGCCCGCACGCCGAGCTCGGACCTGCAGGTCGCCGTCCTCGCCGTCCCGCCCGACCCCGAGCGGCCGGGGACGGCGGGCGAGGTGCTGCACGGCATGCGGTTGGAGGCCTCGTCGAGGCTGCGCGCCTGGACGCACCCCGTGCCCGAGCAGGCACCCCTCGGCCGACGCGGCGAGGGGCGGCGGGAGCGACCCGCCGAGGCGCGGCTCACGGCTGCCGACGTCGACGTGCTCGTGACCTCGATCCTGCACGGTTCGCCGCGGCGCACGACCGTCCACGTGGTGACGACGCCGTTGGTCTACCACGGGCTCAGGGCGATGTGGCGCGGACGCCGGTGGCCGGTGCGGCTGCACGACCCGCGCCCGGGCGGCGGGTCGCTCGGCCACGGCCGCCGGCGGACGGCGCCCGCCGACTGGTTCGCGATGGTGACGGCCGCCATGGGCGGGGAGCAGGCCGACGTCGTCCACCTGGTCTGCGGCGCCACGGTCTCCGGCAACCGTGTGCGCCTCGCGCTGGCCGACCCGCCGGAGGGCGGGGACGGGGCGACGTCGCGGTTCGTGTCGCTGTCGCTGCTGCGCGGGTTCCTCGACGGCCTGGGCGCCTGGTGCGTGCACCTGTCGGCCGCCCCCGGCGACCGGTGCGTCCCGGCCCTGCGGATGGCGGCGTCGCGGCTGCTGGAGGAGCGGCCGGGCCCGGTGTCGTTCACCGACCTCGGTCGCGACCTCGACGCGTCCGACGTGCGTGGCACCTACGCCTTCCTCTGCCGCCAGGACCCCGCCCTGCCTCCGCGGCACCCCGACTCGCTGCTGGCCTGCGAGCCGTACCGGGTGCGTGGCGCGGGTTCGCTGCACGGCGGTCCGCACACCACGATCGAGGCGCCCGCCGCGGCCCGGCCGACGGGCGCGATCGACGCGATCATCCACGACGAGGAGACCCCGGCCTGGGTCGCCGCCGCGCAGCGGTTCATCGAGCAGCGCCACCTCGAGCTGGCCCGGCTCAGGCGGGACGCACCCGTCGGGTCGTCGACACCGGAGTCGCGGTCCGCGATCGAGGGCATCGAGGAGGCCATCGCGGACCTCACCGCCGTGATCGAGCAGTGGGCCGCCGAGCAGCGGGAGCCGTCGTGAGCGACACCGGCCGCACCGTGGTGATGCTCGAGGAGACCGAGCGAGGTGGACTGCGGGTCAAGCTCGTCGACTGGCCCCGTGGCCAGCCCGGGCCCAGCCGCTCGATCAGGCTCGACGGGCTCCCGCAGGAGCTCGACTCGGCCGAGGCGGTCGAGCGGTACGGCCGCGACCTGATGGCCGCGCTGCGCAAGCAGCGCGAGCTGCGCGCAGCGGTCGACGACGCGCTGCTCGCCGGCAAGGGCGAGGTGCGGCCGCTGTGCTTCGTCATCGACGGCTCCGGCGCGGAGCACCTGTACTGGGAGATGCTCTGGGAGAAGTCCGAGCAGTTCCTGGCGCTGAACCCGCGCTGGCCCATCGGCCGCATCACCGGGTACCGCCCCACCGAGCCACGGCTGTTCACCCCGCCCCTGGAGGTCCTGGCGGTGATGTCCGCGCTCGGCGAGGAGGCCGAGCCGGAGTGGATCGGGCTGCGTGACGCCGTGCAGGAGGCGCGCGCCGCCGGGCTGCCCGTGCACGTGACCGCGGTGGTGGGCGAGCAGGCGCTGCTCGACGACCTGCGTCGCACCGCCGAGGCGGAGCCGGGCTGGCTGTCGGTGGTCGCGCTGGAGAGCAAGCACACGCTGATCCGGCTGATGGAGGACCGCCCGCCGCACATCCTGCACGTGTTCTGCCACGGGCAGACGGCCCTCGGGGTGGGCCGGCTGGAGCTCGCCACGATCGGCGACCGCGCCGAGCCGCCGGGTGAGGCGGTGGCGTCGGTGCTGGTCACGGTGAAGGAGCTGAGCGACGTCATCAACAGCAAGCAGCTGTGGCTCGTCACGCTCAACTGCTGCTCCGGTGCGCAGGAGATGGTCGACGTCCAGTCGATCGCCCAGAGCGCGGTGAGCGCCGGGGCGAACGCCGCCGTGGGCTGGCGCGAGGCGGTCGACGCGCGCGACGCCAACCTGCTCTGCCGGACCCTGTACACCGACCTGCTGCGCCAGCTCGCCGACAAGCTGACCTCGACGCCGCACGGCCGGACCGTGCAGATCGAGCTGGCCACGTCGTCGTGGGGCACCCGCGACCTGCTGCGGTCGACGCACGGCGCCGACCCGCTGCGGTGGACGCTGCCCGTCACCTACCTGGCCCCCAACCCGCTGTCGGTGGTCGTGCTCGACAGCCCGTCCGTCCCGGCCGGACCGGGCGCGGAGCAGGCGGCGCGCGAGGCGGGGGGAGCCGTCATCCGCGAGGCGTCCCGCGCGTCCACCCTGAGCGAGGCGACCACGGTGATGGCGGGGGCGCCGCCGACCGTCATGCAGGCGCTCGGCGCGATCATCGCCGAGTCGCGGACCCGGGTGAGCGAGCGGGACGGCGGCGGTGGGCGGGGCTGAGGCCGGCCCGGCCGGCCCGCTGCAGATCAACGCCTGGACGCCGCAGACCCACCGGGTCGAGGCGCCGCCGTCCGCCGCGATCGGCGACTGGGCGATCCGGAGGTCGGGCACGCTCGTCCCGAACCGCCCGCTCGCCGCGAAGGAGCCTGCGGACGAACGGGACTGGCAGGACGAGCGGGTCGGCTGGGGCCTGGTGCTGCCCGACGACGACGCCGTGCCGCCGCTCGACCGTGCCGCGGGCGCGGACGCCCCACCCGCCCTGCGGAAGCTGCTCGCCAGCCGCCCCGGCTCCCCGGTGCTGCGCTACCGGCCCGAGCACGGGGTGTCGTTCCTCGTCCGCTACGACGAGGGCGGGACGCCGCGCAAGATCGCCACGACCGGGGGCGAGCGGGGCACCGGCCCCAAGCGGCTGCCGAAGTACCTGCTGATCGCGGCGTCGCCCGCGCAGGTGCCGTGGCGCCTGCAGTACCTGCTGAACACCTCGAGCTACGTCGGACGCCTCGACCTGCCGGACGAGGGCCTCGAGCGCTACGTCGACGCGCTCGTCGCCGGCTGGGACGGCGCCGCCGCCAGCCCCCGCAGCACCGTCGTGTGGGCGGTCGACCACGGCAGGCAGGACATCACCTGGCTGATGCGGCACGGTCTGGCCGAGCCGCTCGCCGAGACCTGGGCGGGCGACGCGGACCTGCGGGACGGGCTGCACCGGCTCGCGGGCGACGCGGCGTCCGGCAGCGCGCTGCTCGAGGCGCTCACCACCCGCCGCCCCGGTGTGGTGGTGACGACCAGCCACGGGGTCACCGCCCCGCTCGACGACCCGGCCGCGCTGCAGCGGGGCCTGGGGGTCATGGTCGACGGCAGCCACCAGCCGATCGACGCCGAGGGGCTCGCCGCGTCGTGGTCCCCGGACGGCGCGGTCTGGTACTCCCACGCCTGCTGCTCGGCCGGCGCGGACGACGCGACCCTGTTCGCCGACGTCGTCGACGCGGGCTCCGACGTCGAGCGGGTGCTGACCGGCGTCGCCGCCGGCGCCGGCGCGTGCACGGCACCGCTGCCGCGGGCGCTGCTCGGCGCCGAGCGGCCGCTGCGCGCCTTCGTCGGGCACGTCGAGCCGACGTTCAACTGGACCCTGCGGGACCCCGAGAACGGGCAGCTGCTGACCACCGGGGTCCGCACGGCCCTCTACGACGGGCTCTTCCGCGCCCGCCCCGAACCGGTCGGCCTGGCCATGTCGCGGGCCTTCTCGCCGGTCGCGGCGCTGTGGTCGCGCTGGGACACCGAGCGTCTCGCCGCGGTCGGGGGCGACGCGGTCGCGCGGCAGCGGGCGCTGTCGGCACGGCTGTCGGCGCTCGACCGGCAGGGCATCGTGGTCCTCGGCGACCCGACGGCGGTGCTGCCGGCCCTGGCCGGCGGCGGCGGGTGAGCGCTCGCCCCCGGCGCTGAGCCGGTCGGGTGGAACGGGCCCGGACCCCGCGGACGGCGCGACCGGGTGCCGATGGGGGAAAGCCGGGACGGCGAGCCCTCGCGTCCCGCATCCTCGGACGCGGGGGACCGACGCCTCCGCCCGACGCCGCCCCGCCCGACGCCGACCCGGAGGTCCTCCCCGTGCGCCGCCGCACCACCCTCACCACCCCCCTCAGGACCACGCTGGGCGCCGTCCTGAGCGGCGCCCTGGTCCTCGGTCTCGCCGCGACCGCCCCCGCCGCCGGGACGACGGGCGCGCCGGCAGCCGCCCCCGCGCAGGACGGCTCGTTCCCGGTCGCCGGCGAGCGGGGCGTGCCCGACCGGGAGGACGGCGCGCCCGCGCAGGTCGCGCCCGAGTCGACCGGCCGGCTGCTCGTCCGGCACACCGGGTCGCTGGCGCCGGCGCTGCTCGGCACCCGCCTGCGGGCCGCCGTGACCGCCGAGGGGGTCGAGCGGCTGGGCTGGACGGTCGTCGACCCCGGCACCGTCCCGGTCGAGCGGGCCGCGCAGGCGCTCGAGCGCTCGACCGGCGTCGTCGAGGTCGTGCCCGAGCTGCGCCGCCGCTCGACCGAGGCGTGGGGCACCCGCACCGGCAGCACGCTCGGCTACCTCCAGGAGCTCCGGCTCCCGGACGCCCGGACGCTGCCCTCCGGCGCCGGCACCGTCGTCGCCGTGCTCGACTCCGGCGTGGCGCCCCACCCGCGGCTGAGCGGGCGCGTGCTGCCCGGCGCCGACCTGGTCAACCTCGACTCCGACGCGACGGACGACCAGGGCCACGGCACCGCGGTGGCCTTCGTCGCGGCCGGGCTCGGCACCACCGCCGCGGGCCCGCAGGGTGTCGCGACCGGCGCGAAGGTGCTGCCGGTCAAGGTGCTCGACGACCAGGGCGGCGGCGACGACGCGACGATCGCCGACGGCATCGTGCTCGCCGCCGACAGCGGGGCCGAGGTCATCAACCTCTCGCTCGGCGGTCCCGGCGAGTCGTCGGTGCTGCGGTCGGCGCTGCAGTACGCCGTCGACGAGGGCTCCGTCGTGGTGGTCTCGTCCGGCAACGACAGCACGGACGAGCCGATGTACCCGGCGGCGTACGCCGCGACGATCCCGGGCGTGCTGTCGGTCTCGGCCACCGACGACTGGGGCCAGCTCACCGACTTCTCCAGCTGGGGCGACAGCGTGTCGATCGCCGCACCCGGCTGGGACGTCGTCGCCCCCTACTACCTGGATGGCCAGTACTACTACTGGTCCGGCACCTCGTTCTCGGCGCCGATGGTGAGCGGTGCCGCGGCCCGCGTGCGCCAGCAGCACCCGACCTGGGACCCCGCGCAGGTCGCCGCGCACCTGCGCGCGACCGCCCGCGACTCGGGCCCCCGCGGCGTCGACCCCTTCTACGGCGCCGGCGTGCTCGACGTGGCCGCGGCCCTCGGGCTCGGACCGGCCGTGCCGCACGACCTGCGTCCGGTCGACGCCGGTGCGCCGGACGACCTCGTCGGCCAGGCGACCCTGCGTCCCGCGGCGAACGGCGTCAGCAGCGCGGCGGGCACCATCTCGCCCGAGGGCGACGTCGACTGGTCGCGCCACCCGGCGCCGACCGCGGGCTGGTACCAGGTCGACGTCGACCTCACCTCCACCCCGTGCTGCAGCCCGGCGCTCGACCTGGTGCTCGAGGTGCGCGACGGCGACGGCCGGCTCCTGCTGCGCGAGGACAGCTTCGCCGACGGCGGCGAGACCGCGACGGTGCGGGTCCCCGCGGCCGGCAGCTACCTGGTCGGCGTCCGGGGCTGGAGCGGTGCCGCCTCGCTCGACCGGTACGCCGTCACGGCGCGCCGGGTCGCGACGACCCTCGACCGGTTCGACGTGGCCGAGACCTACCCGGCGTACCTCGCCTCGGGCCAGACCCCGCAGCGCACCCGCGCGGGCGACGTGGACGGCGACGGCGTCGTCGACCTGGTCGCCGTGTCCGCGTCGGCCACCGGCGCCACGCTGGCCGCCTACCGCGGACGCGGTGACGGCACCTTCGCGTCCCGCCTCGTCCAGGCGACCTCGTCCGAGGCGTTCGAGCTGGCCGACCTCGACGGCGACGGCGTCGACGAGGTCGTCACCGCCGGTGCCACGGGCCAGGTCTGGAGCCTCGCGAGCGGCGCGTGGGTGCGCCTGCCCGCGTGGGACCTGCCGGCGCAGGTGGACGACCTGCGGGTGGCCGACCTCGAGGGCGACGGCGACCCCGACCTCGCCGCGCGCACGCCGACCGGCCGGACCGTCTGGACGAACACCGGCTCCGGCTGGACGGGCGCCCAGGAGTCGACCGACCTCTCGCAGGTGTTCGCGTTCGGCGACGTGACCGGTGACGGCGTGGCCGAGACGGTGGCGACGCCGTACGACGACGACATCGCGATCGGCGACGTCACCGGCGACGGCGTGCCCGACCAGGTGCTCGCCGACGGCGGCGCCGAGCAGGGCGTCGACGTCCTGGTCGGCCAGGGCGACGGCACGTTCACCACCGTGCCGCTGCAGGTGCGTGCCGACGACGTCGAGATCGCCGACCTCGACGGCGACGGGGGTAACGAGGTGCTCGCGCTCTCGGCGTGGCCGAGCCAGCAGGCGCTCTCGGTCGTGCGCGTCGGTGCCGACGGCACCCTCGTGCGCGCCGACCGCCACACCGACGTGAACCCGTGGCTGGCGAACGAGCAGACCCAGCTCGCGGTGGCCGACGTCGACGCCGACGGCTGGCTCGACCTCGCCACGGCGAACCAGTTCACCGGGCTGGCGGTGCGCCGCCAGGTCGCGCCGCGGTGCGACGGCTGCCCGCCGGCCTTCGTCACGGGCTCGACGGTCCTGGCGCACGACGTGGGGCACCCCGTCGACGGGGCGATCGAGCTGCAGCTCGGCACCGACCTCGGCGAGGAGTCCGCGTCCGCCGTCGCCGACGCCGTGCAGCTGCGGGACCGCCTCGGCGTGCCCGTCCCCGTCACGACCACGCTGACCGGGCGGACCCTGAGAGTCGTTCCGGCGCAGGCGCTCTCGCGTGGGCACCACTACCAGCTGCACGTGAGCGGCCTCGAGGACGTCGACGGGCTGCCCATGCCCGAGCCGTTCCGGCTCCCGTTCACGGTCGCGGCGGACGGCGACCGGTTCACGCCGGTCACCCCGGTGCGGCTGCTCGACACCCGCTCCTCCGGCCGCCGCGTCGCCGCCGGCACCTCGGTCGCCGTCCCGCTCACCGGTGTGCCGGTCGGCGCGACCGCCGTGGTGCTCAACGTCACCGCGGTCCAGCCGGACGCGGCCGGGTGGCTCACCGTGTACCCGGGCCCCGGTGGGGCACCGAACGCCAGCAACGTCAACGCCGTCCCCGGTGTCGACCAGCCGAACCTGGTGACCGTGCGGCTCGGTGCCTCGCGCGACCTGCGGGTCGCGGCGGGCGGCATGTCGGCGCACGTCCTGGCCGACCTCGCCGGGTACTACGCGCCCGGCGGGGCGACCGGGTACGTCCCCCTCGCGCCGCAGCGGCTGCTCGACCTGCGCGCGGCGAACGGCCCGACGGGCGGCGCGAAGCTCGGCCCGCAGCAGGTGGTCGACGTGCAGGTGCGCGGCCGGGCGGGTGTGCCCGCCGACGCGCTCGCGGTGGTGCTCAACGTCACCGGGGTCGAGCCGACGTCGTCGACGTTCGTCACCGCCTACCCGCGACCGGTCGACGGCGCCAAGGGCCCGCTCGCGTCCAACCTCAACCTCTACCCGGGACGCGACCAGCCCAACCTGGTCACGGTGCCGATCGGCCCGACGGGCGCGGTCCGCTTCGCCAACGCCGTCGGCAGCACCTACCTGCTGGCCGACGTGCAGGGGTACTACAGCGCCACGGGCGACCACGGGTTCGTGCCGCTCGCGCCGACCCGGGTCGCCGACACCCGCACGGGCCTCGGCCTGTCCGGGCCGGTCACGCCCGGGACGCAGCACCAGCTGCAGGTCACGGGGGTGGCGGGTGTCGCCGCCGACGCGCGCGCCGCGGTGCTCAACGTCACGGGCGTGCGCCCGGACCAGCGCACCTTCGTGCAGGCGTTCCCCTACGTCGCCGGCGGGACGGTGCCGCCGGTGTCGACCCTCAACCTGGTGCCGGGACGCGACGAGGCCAACCTCGCCGTGCTGACGCTGGGGCCGACCGGCGCCGTGGGCCTGTACACCCCCAACGCCCGCCTGCACGCGGTGGTCGACGTCGCGGGGTACTTCCGCCGCTGAGGAGGACGAGCGCCCCGAGCCCGCCGCCGGCGCCGACGGCGCAGCCCCGCTGCGTCACCCCCGGTGCTCGGCGCGCAGCCGGACGCGGTCGCCGACGCGGGCCACCACCAGCCGCGACCAGTCGGCGACCCGGGGCAGGCCCGCGGCGCGACCGGCCGCGAGGTCGCCGACGACCACGGCGGCCGCACCGCTCGCCAGCACCGCCTCGAGCCCTGCCTCGGTGTCCTCGAACGCCACGCAGTCGACCGGGTCGACGCCGAGCGCGGCCGCGGCCGCGAGGTAGCCGTCCGGCGCGGGCTTGCCGGCCCGCACGTCGTCGGCGCCGCCGAGCAGCTCCGGGACGAGCACGCCGCTGGCCGCGAGCCGCGCCACGGCGAGCTCGTGGCGCGCGCTGGTGACGACGGCGACGGGCGCGCCCTCGTCCACCAGCCGCCCGAGCAGGGCCGCGGCCCCGGCGATCTCGACCACGCCCTCGGCCTGCCCGTCCTCGACGGACTCCAGGGCCAGGGCGAGCTCCTCGGCGTCGGGCCGCTCGCCGAGGAAGCGGACCACGGTGTCGGCGGTGGGCCGGCCGTGCGCGTGCCCGATCACCTCGGCGGCGTCGAGGCCGTGCTCGGCCGCGAAGTCGCGCCAGGTCCGCTCGACCAGCGCGGTGGAGTCGACGAGCGTGCCGTCCATGTCGAACAGGAACGCGGCGGCGCTCACGTCGAGCGGGGTCACGGGTGCCTCCCGGGTGTCGGCGGTCGGTGCCAGTCTGGTGCACCGTGGACGACCCGACGACGTGGCTCGAGCGCGAGCGCGAGGAGGCCCGCGCCCGGCTGGCCGGGCTCACCGGGGCGCTCGACGACGTCGTGGCCGCCTCGCTCGACTCCAACGCCGACGACGAGCACGACCCCGAGGGCGCGACGATCGCCTTCGAGCGCTCGCAGGTGCAGTCGCTCATCGAGCGCGCCCGGGCCCGCGTCCGCGAGGTCGACGCGGCGCTGGCGCGGGTCGCGGCCGGCACCTACGGCACCTGCGAGGTCTGCCGGCGGCCGATCGCGACGGCCCGCCTGCACGCCCGGCCCACCGCCCGCACCTGCGTCGCCTGCGCCGCCTGACAGGGTCAGCGCACCAGCCGCCGCAGCGCCACCAGCGCCAGCGGGGCGTAGAGCAGCACGACGGGCAGCGGTCCGGTGACCTGCCAGCCGGTGACCGTGCCGCCCCCGGGCGCCGGCCGCACGTCGTGGCGCATCCGCACCCGCACGGGGCCGAGCCGGGCGACCCAGGTCCAGCTCCGTCCCGCGGGGTCGGACGCGTCGACGTCGAGCACGTCGAACGGCACCGGGAGCGCCGCCGGCCCGAGCACCTGCCCCGAGGTCGACGGCAGCAGCCGGTCGTGCAGGTAGCGGACGCCGCGGATCTGCGGCGACCACTCCGACCAGCGCGCCGGCCGCACGTACCGGTCCCACACGTCCTCGGGCGCGCGGGGGCCGCGCACCTCGTAGCTGCGGGTGGTGCTCAGGGCCGGCACCCGGCCAGTGCAGCACGGCCTGGTCGCACCCGCGCGTCCTGCGACATCCTCGGGGCGTGACCTCACGTCCCGGCCGTCCCGGACGACCACAGGACGTGGAACGCGAACCCTTCGAGGCGCTGGTGCAGCGGCACGGCCCCGCCGTGCTGCGGGTGTGCCGCGCCGTCGTCGGCCCGGACGCCGCCGAGGACGCCTGGTCCGAGACCTTCCTGTCGGCCCTGGCGGGGTACCCGGAGCTGCCGCCCGGCAGCGACGTGCGGGCCTGGCTGCTCACCATCGCCCACCGCCGGGCGGTCGACCAGGCCCGGGCCCGGGCCAGGCGACCGCTGCCCTCCGGCGACCTGCCGGACGGCGCGGCCCTCCACGGCGCGCGGCCGGCCCGCGTCCCCGGCGGGTGGGAGGACGACCTGGTCGCCCTCGTGGCGCGGCTGCCGGACAAGCAGCGCCGTGCCGTCGCCTACCACCACCTCGGTGGCCTGCCCCACCGGCAGGTCGCCGAGCTGCTCGGCGGCACGCCCGAGGCGGCGCGCCGGGCCGCCGCCGACGGCGTCGCCGCCCTGCGCCGCAGCTACCTGCCCGACCACCCCGACCGCGCCGCCGCCACGACCGCCGGAGGATCCCGATGAGCACCCTCGACGACGCCCTGTCCGCCCTGGCGGGACCGCCCCGCACCGACGAGCGCGGGACGCTGGAGCGCCTGCACGCCCGGCTCGAGCAGCAGGCCGTCGAGCGCGACCTGCTCGACGTCGCCTGGACCCGCGTCGACAGCCCGGTCGGCCCGCTCCTGCTCGCGGCCACGCCGGCGGGCGTGGTGCGCGTCGCCTTCGACGTCGAGGACCACGACGCGGTGCTCCAGCAGCTCGCGGGCGCGGTCAGCCCGCGCGTGCTGCGCGCGCCGTCGCGGCTGGACGCCGTCGCGCGCGAGCTCGACGAGTACTTCGCCGGCACCCGCCGGCGCTTCGACGTCGCGGTCGACCTGCGGCTCGCGACCGGTTTCCGCCGCGAGGTGCTCGAGCACCTGCCCGGCATCGGCTACGGCAGCACCGCGACCTACGCGGCGCTGGCGAGCGCGGCCGGGCGACCGCGGGCCGTGCGCGCGGTGGGCACGGCGTGCGCCACCAACCCGGTGCCGCTGGTGGTGCCCTGCCACCGGGTCGTGCGCTCGGACGGGTCGTCCGGCGGCTACCGCGGCGGGCCCCAGGCGAAGCAGACCCTGCTGCGGCTCGAGAACGCTGCTGCCTGAACCGTTCTCGCGCCTCAGCCCGCGGGCAGCGCCTGCGCGCCCTCGCCGGTCACCACCTCGGCGCCCAGCGCGGTGCGCAGGTACAGCACCGAGCGGCCGGAGCGCCACGACCGCACCATGCCGCAGTCGCGCAGCACCGCCAGGTGGCCGCTGACGGTGGCCGGGCTCTGGCCCAGCTCGGCCGCCAGGTGCGTGGTCGACATCGGCACGGCGAGCGCCACGAGCAGCCCGGCGCGGGTGCGCCCGAGCAGCGGGCTCACGTCGTGGCGGGACGGCTGCGGGTCGAGGTGCTCCCACAGCGCGTCCAGGTGCCGGGCGGGGTAGGTGAGCTCGACGGTGCTCGGGTACGCGAGCAGCAGGCCGAGGGTGGGGTCGACGAACGCGGACGGCACCAGCCGCAGCCGGTCGACGCGGGCGCGGCGCTCGCCGTGCTGCGGCTTGTCGACGCGCATCACGCCGTCGACGAAGGAGACCTCGGGGTGCAGGTCGTCGAACAGGGCGGCCAGGCCGTTCGCCATCGCGCCGCGGACGCGCTCGGTGACGTCGCGCTCCAGCGCCCCGCGCAGCCGCGGCCAGTGCGGCTCGAGGACCTGCTGCCAGTAGCGCGCGAGCTCGTCGGCGACGACGCGGCACAGCGTGCCGTCGTCGAGCAGGGCCAGCAGCCGGGGCGGGAGGGGGTGCCCCTCCCAGACCCGCTCGAGCTGCTCGCGCGCGTGCTGCACGGGGACGAGCCGCAGCGCCGCGAGCTGGTCGTGCACGTCGGTGTCCGGGCCGTCGGTGAGCGGGAAGAGCATGTCGGGGAGCCACCGGCCCACGGGCATCAGCAGGTCGAGCAGCTCGAGGTCGACGCCCTCGGCGCGCGAGCTCGCCCACCGCCGCCAGGCGAGGTTCGTGCCGCGCCGTCCCGACAGCACCTGGATGCTGTGCGCCGTCTCGCGGAGCGGGCAGATGCCGAACCGCGTGGTGCCGAGAGCGGCTGCGGTCAGCCGCAGCTCGATCACGGGTCGGACGGTAGCGACGTGGACCGGGGCGGGGACCGTGCGACCCCGGACCGATGCACGACCGAGCCCGTTCCGTGACCTCAGCTGCCGGTGCGGTGCTCCGGCGAGCCCGCGGCGCCGACGAGCGAGGTCGCGAGCGCGGTCTGCTCGTACAGCACCGACCGGCCCGAGCGCCACGAGCGCACCATGCCGCAGTCGCGCAGCACCGCCAGGTGCTGGCTCACGGTCGCCGGGCTCTGACCGAGCTCGCGCGCGAGGTGCGTCGTCGAGCGGGGCGAGCCGAGCGCGGTGAGCACCGCGGCGCGGGTGCGGCCGAGCAGGTGCGCCAGCTCGTCGCGGGCGCCCGGTTCGCGCAGGTCGTCCTGCACGCCCTCCCAGAGCCGGCCGACGCCGCGGGCGGGGTAGGTGAGCTGGAAGTACCCGGGGGAGGAGTACGCGACGACCAGCACCGGCCACAGGAAGGCCGACGGCACCAGCGTGAGCCGCGAGCGGGAGTAGGTCTCGTCGACGTGGTGCGGCTTGTCGATGCGCAGCACGTCGCCCTCGACGCTCACCTCGTCGTGGATGTCGCCGAGCAGGTCGAACAGCCCGCCGCGCAGGGTCTGGCCCGCGCGGAAGGCGACGTCCGCCTCGAGCGTGCCGCGCACGCGCGGCCAGTGCGGCGCCAGGGCCCGGTCCCAGTAGCGCGCGAGCTCGTCGGCGAGGTGCGTCCCGAAGGTGCCCGCCTCGACCTCGCCGCGGGCCAGGCCCGGGACGCCCCGGTCGCCCCAGACCTCGGTCAGCTCGCCCCACGCCTGCTCGGACGGGAGCGCGGCGAGCGCGTCGAGCTGCTCCTCGACGGCGACGTCGGGCCCCTCGACCCGGGGCGCGAGGAAGTCGGCGAGCCAGCGGCCCTGGGGCATCGCCGACAGCAGCAGCGGGAGGTCGTCGGTGGTGACGCGCTCGCGCACCCACGACGTCCAGCGCGCGTGCGGGTGCGTCCGCCCGGTCGGCTCCGAGGTGCACAGCGTGATGGCGCTGCCGACCAGCTCGGCGAGCGGCGAGAAGCCGAACCGGGCGTTGCCCAGCACCTCGACGCTCAGCCCCAGCGAGATCACGGTCGGCACCCTAGGGCTGGGTGCCGCGTGCCCGAACCCTTCGGCCAGGGACGAATGGTGGTCGCTAGCGAGGGGGGACCTGCACCATGGCCTCGTCGACGACGCGCAGCACGGTCTGCGCGGCGTGCACGAACCGGTACCCGTCCGGCGTCAGGCGCACCGCGCGCCGCGAGCGGTCGAGCAACCGGTAGCCGAGCGCGTGCTCGAGCCGGCTGACGCGCCCGCTCACGCCCGGCTGGGACAGGTGCAGGCGCCGCGCGGCGGCGGTGAAGCTGCCCTCCTGCACGATCGCGAGGAACACGACCACCTCGCCGAGCGAGATGCCCGCGCCGCGCCGCGCCACCCGGGTGAGCAGGTCGTCACGGGGTGCGAGGTGCTCGAAGGGGACCGGCATCGTCGTCATGAGCCGAAGGGTGCGCGCTCCGCGGCCCGACGACAACGATTCGGGCAGAGCCGAATCCACCGGTGGAGGTACCGCCCCGCAGCCGGTCGGCCGGTCGTCGCGGCCGCGGGGCGGACCCTCGTCGTGCTCCTCGGACCCAGGCAGGGGTTCGTCGGAGGACGGTCCCGAGCATGCGCGCGCCGGTCGCCGGGCGCCAGCGTCATCGCGACCGGCTCTCGTCCCATCGCGCTCCAGGATGCGTTGCGCGCGAAGCGGTCTCGCGACGGTAACGACGTCTTGTGCGGGTCGGTGCCCGCCGGGACGGTGGGCAGCACCACCCGGCGGCGCCCGCGTGCCCGCCGGACCCACCCGAACCCAGGAGGAACAGTGCGGACACCACGCACCGCCGGCCTCGTCGTCGGCCTCGCCGCCGCGATGACGCTCGTCGCGTGCTCGACCGGAGGGGGCGCGTCGCAGGACCCGACGAGCGACTCCGGCGAGCAGCAGGGCACCCAGGACGTCACGATCACCGTGGCGCACGAGCAGGAGTTCAACGCCTACAACAACGGCACGAGCGCCGACAACGCGACGAAGAACGCGGTGGTGCTCAACCAGGTGCTCACCACCTTCTGGGAGTTCGGGCCGGACGGGACGGTCGTCCCGAACGAGGAGTTCGGCACCTACGAGAAGACCTCGGACTCCCCGCTCACCGTCGAGTACTCGATCAACCCGGACGCGGTCTGGTCCGACGGCGAGCCCATCGACTGCGACGACGTCGTGGTCGACTGGGCGGCGAACTCCGGCACGTACGAGGGGTTCGACCCCGCGAGCACGACCGGCTACGACCTGATGGAGAAGCCGACCTGCGCCGACGGCGACAAGGACTTCACCGTCGTCTACACCGACACGTTCTCCGACTGGGTGGCCGGCGTCGGCACGTTCCTGCCGGCGCACGTCGTCGAGGAGCGCTCCGGCGTCGAGGACGTCGTGGCCGCCGTGCAGGCCGACGACGCCGCCGCGATGGCGACGGTGGCGCAGTTCTGGAACACCGGCTGGCACTTCAACCCGGGCGAGTACGACGCCGCGACCACGCCGTCGTCCGGGCCGTACACGCTGTCGACCTGGGAGCCGGGCCAGTCGATCGCGCTGGAGGCCAACGAGGAGTACTGGGGCACACCGGCGTCGTCGCAGACGATCGTGGTGCGCTTCATCGAGCAGGAGTCGCAGGCCCAGGCCCTGCAGAACGGCGACATCATGATCGCCGAACCGCAGGCGAACCCGGACGTGCTCGGCCAGCTCGAGGCCATCGGCGACACCGTCACGGTGGCGCAGGGCGACGAGTTCACCTACGAGCACCTCGACTTCAACTTCGACACCGTCTTCGCCGACGCGAACCTGCGGAAGGCGTTCGCGCTGTGCGTCCCCCGCGACCAGATCGTCGAGAACCTCATCGTGCCGGTGAACCCGGAGGCCGAGGTGCTGCAGTCGCGGTTCTTCCTCCCGTTCCAGCCCGCCTACCAGGAGGTGTCGCAGGCCATCCAGGACGGCACCTACGACACGGCCGACGTCGCGGCGTCCAAGGCGCTCGTCGACGAGGCGGGTGCCGCCGGCACGGTCGTGCGGATCGGCTACCAGACGCCGAACCAGCGCCGCACCAACACCGTCGACCTGATCCGCGCCTCGTGCAACCAGGCCGGGTTCGACGTGCAGGACGCCGGGCAGGCCGACTTCTTCGGCAACGGGCTCGACAACGGCAACTTCGACGTCGCGCTGTTCGCGTGGGCGGGGTCGCCGCTGGTCTCCGGCAGCGGCTCGACGTACAGCACCGACGGCGGCAACAACAACGGCAACTACGCCAACCCGGCGGTCGACGGGCTGATGGCCTCGCTCGACACCACGCCGGACGCCGACGAGCAGCAGCGGATCATCACCGACGTCGAGACGATCCTGTGGGACGACCTGGCGACGATCCCGATCTTCGCCCACCCGGGGCTGGTCGCCTACGACTCCACGGTCGAGAACGTGACGTTCCAGCCGTCCCAGTCCCAGGTGACCTGGAACATGCAGCGCTGGAGCATGGCGAGCTGATCCCCCCCGCCCTCGGACCGGGGGCGCCGGCGGCCCGGTACCGCCAGACTGGGCGCGTGGACGTGCGCGCGGGTCTGGTCGGTGCCGGGCCGTGGGTCGACGAGGCCGTGCTGCCGGCGCTGCTCGCGGCGCCGGGGGTCCGGCTGGAGCGGGTCTGGGCGCGGCGCCCGGACCGGGCGGCGGAGGTGGCCGCCGCGGCGGGGGCGGTCGCGGTCGCCTCCCCCGGGGAGGCGATGACGGGGGTCGACGTGGTGGCGCTGTGCGTGCCGCCCGACGTCCAGGCCGGGCTGCTCCCCGAGGCCGTCGCCTCGGGCGCGGCGCTGCTGCTGGAGAAGCCGGTGGCGCGCACGGTGGAGGCGGCCGAGGTGCTGCACGCCGCCACCGCCCCCGTCCGGGTGCACTACGCGCGCCTGGTCGACACCCACCTCGCCGCCTGGCTCGACGACGCCGCGGCCCGCACCTGGGAGCGGGCCGAGGTGGTGCTCACCAACGGGGCGACGCTCGGCGACGACCCGTTCGGCCGCTCCCCGTGGCGGCGCGAGGCGCTCGGCGGCCTGTGGGACCTGGGGCCGCACGCGCTCGCCTGGCTGCACGTCGTGCTCGGCCCGAGCACGTCGGTGCAGGCGCACCTCGACGGCACCGACGTGGTGCTCGAGACGCTGCACACCTCGGGCGCCACCGGGCGCGCGGTGGTGTCGGTGGCCAGCGCCGACCCGCAGGAGCGGTTCGTGCTGCACGCCGGCGACGGCTCGGCGCACGAGGCGCCCCCCGGGCGGCAGACCGGCGCGCAGACCTACGCGGCGCTGCTGGCCGCGCTCGCCACCGGGTCACCGGCCGGGGCGGCAGCCGACCCGAGCGCGGTGCAGCGGTACGTCGCCGACCCGGTGGCGAGCACCGCCGTGGTGGCGACGCTGGCGGAGGCCGCCGCTCAGCTCGACGACGGCCGGCCGGCCAGCCACCGCAGGGCGAGCACGTAGCCCTCGATCCCGAGCCCGGCGACCACGCCGGTCGCGACCGGAGAGACGTAGGAGTGGCGCCGGAACTCCTCGCGCGCGTGCACGTTCGAGATGTGCACCTCGACCAGCGGGGCGGTGAGCGCGGCGCAGGCGTCGCGCAGGGCGACCGAGGTGTGCGTCCACCCGCCCGGGTTGAGGACGACGGGGACGCCGTCGTCGGCCGCGGCGTGCAGCCACCCGAGCAGCTCGTGCTCGGCGTCGGTCTGGCGCACCTCGACCTCGAGACCGAGCGAGGAGCCCGCCGAGACGCAGGTCTCGACGAGCTCCTCGTGGGTGGTGCGCCCGTAGACCTCGGGCTCGCGGCGGCCGAGCCGCCCGAGGTTCGGGCCGTTCAGGACCACGACGCGCGTCATGCGGCCGATCCTCTCGCACCGCGGGGTGCGGACGGGGTCACGACCCCGTCGCGTCGTCACCGGCCGGGCCGGCGGGAGGCACGGGGCCGCCCTCGCGCAGCCGCTGGACGGTGCCCAGCGCCTCGCGCAGCTGCCCCAGCCAGTCGTCGGCGTGCTCGGCCACCAGGGCCACGCACCACGCCAGCGCCTCGGACCGGCTGCGCGCCACCCCGGAGTCGATCAGGGTGTCGAGCACCTCGCGCTCGGGCTGGCGCAGCCGGGTCATCACCGGGACGGCGAGCGAGGTGAACACCTCGCGGGTGCCGTCGATCTGCGCGCCCCAGGCGACCTTGCGGGCGTAGCGCGGCTCCGCCTCCTGGGCGATCGCCACACGCTGCTCGCGGGTGTCCTCGCGGAACCGGGCGATGCGCCCGAGCCGCGCGGCGGTGGTGGCGCTCTCGTCACCCTCCACGGTGGTCCCGTCGGCCGGCAGCGTGCCGACGACGAGGATCTCGTCGCGGTCGACGCGGATCTCGGGGCGACCGGTGAACCAGTCGTCCGGGAGCCGGCCGGCGAACCAGCCGACCAGGTCGCTCTCGCTCACCGGCGGGACGTCGCGCTCGCGACCCCGGCCGCCGCGGTACCCCGGGCCGGGGCCGAACCCGCGGCCGAAGCCCGCACCGAACCCGGCGCCGAAGCCCTCCGGGCCGCCCCGGCCGCGGCGGCCGCCGCGACCTCCTCGGCCGCGCTCGCCCTCGCTCGCGCCGCCGCCGTACTCGTCGTGCTCTCGTGGGTGCCTCATGGCCCACTCCTTCCGTTGCAGTGATTACTACATTACGCCGCAACGTAGCGAGGTGCGCGGTTGTTCCCGGCCGCCGAGCCCTACGGTGCTGCCATGAGCCTGGAGATCGGCCGTCCGCCCGCGAGCGACCCGGTGATGTCGGCGGTCGAGCGCCGCGTGCTGTGGCTGTCGACGGCGGTCGTCGACCACGCCAACCGCGTCCGCCCGAACACCACCGGTCTCAAGGTCGGCGGGCACCAGGCCTCGAGCGCGTCGATGGTCACGCTGATGACGGCGCTGTGGTTCGGCCGGCTGCGCCCGCAGGACCGGGTGTCGGTGAAGCCCCACGCCTCGCCCGTGCTGCACGCGATCAACCACCTGCTCGGCGAGCTCGACGCCGACCGGCTCACCACCCTCCGCGCGCTCGGCGGGCTGCAGTCCTACCCGAGCCGCACCAAGGACCCCGACCCCGTCGACTACTCGACCGGGTCCGTCGGCCTGGGGGCGACGGCGCCGATCTGGGGCGCGATGGCCCGCCGGTACGTCGACCAGCACTTCGGCGGGGCGGGCACCGGACGCCAGTACGCCCTGATCGGCGACGCCGAGCTCGACGAGGGCGCCTGCTGGGAGGCCGTCGTCGACCCCGGCGTGGCCGACCTGGGCGAGGTGGTGTGGGTCGTCGACCTGAACCGGCAGTCGCTCGACCGGGTGGTGCCGGCGATCGCGACGCCGCGGCTGCAGGGCATGTTCGAGGCGGCCGGCTGGCAGGTCATCACGCTGAAGTACGGGTCGCTGCTGAGCGGGCTGTTCGAGCGGGAGGGCGGCGACGCCCTCCGCGAGCGCATCGACGGCATGGTGAACCCCGAGTACCAGCGGCTCCTGCGCTGCGACGCCGGCGAGCTGCGCACCCGCCTGCCCGGCGACGGGCCGCGTGCGGGCGAGATCGCCTCGCTGGTCGCGGGTCTCGACGACGACACCCTGTGGCGCGGTGTGCGCAACCTCGGCGGCCACGACCTCGGCGGCGTCCTGGCGGCCCTCGACGCGGTCGACGACACCCGTCCGTCCGTGATCTTCGCCTACACGGTGAAGGGGCACGGGCTCGCGAGCGAGGGGCACCCGCAGAACCACTCGTCCCTGCTCACCGAGGCGCAGATGCGCGAGCTGGCCGCCGCCTGCGGCACCGACCTCGACGACCCGTGGGCGGCGTTCGCCGACGACTCCGACGAGGCCCGGCTGTGCCGCGACGTCGCCGACCGGCTGCGGCGCGACCCCGTGCCCGCGCGCCCCGACCTCGCGCTGCCGACCGACATGGGCCGCACACCCGGTGGCACGGCCACCACGCAGGCCGCCCTCGGCCGGGCGCTGCTCGACCTCACCCGCGCCGCCCCCGACGCCGCCGCCCGGGTCGTGACCGTGAGCCCGGACGTCAGCTCGTCGACGAACCTCGGCGGCTGGGTGAACAAGGTCGGGGTGTGGGCGCCCACCGAGCGCACCGACTGGTTCGCCGACGACGCCGAGACGATCCTGCACTGGCGCGAGCGTCCCACCGGGCAGCACCTCGAGCTCGGCATCGCCGAGGTGAACCTGGTGAGCGCGCTCGGCGAGCTCGGCGCCACCTGGAGCCGGTGGGGCCAGCCCCTGCTGCCGGTCGGTGTCGTCTACGACCCGTTCGTCGGCCGCGCCCTCGAGCCGTGGTCGTTCGGCATGTACGCGGGCGGGCAGTCGGTCCTGGTCGGCACCCCGGCCGGCGTGACCCTCGCGCCGGAGGGCGGGGCGCACCAGTCGGTCACGACCCCGTCGATCGGGCTCGAGCAGCCCGGGTGCGTCTCGTACGAGCCGGCGTTCGCGCTCGAGGTCGAGTGGTGCCTGTTCGACGCCCTCGCCCACCTCGGGCGGCCGGACGGGCGGTCGACCTACCTGCGGCTGTCGACGCGCCCGGTCGACCAGACCCTCGCCACGGTGCCGGCCGACCCCGCCGCGCGCGAGCGCCGTCGCCGCCAGGTGCTGGCCGGCGGCTACCGGCTGCGCACCGGGCGCGACGACGCCGCCGGCCGGGTCACGCTCGTGACCGCGGGCCCGGTGCTGACCGAGACGCTGCTGGCCGCCGACCGGCTCGAGGCGCAGGGCGTCGGGGCCGACGTCGTGGTGGTCACGAGCCCCGACCTGCTCTTCCGCGCGGTGCAGGCCCGGGCCGGACGCGACACCGGCCCGACCTGGGTGCTCGACCAGGTGCTGCCCGCGGACCGCGCGCACCCGATGCTGACCGTGCTCGACGGGCACCCGCACGCACTGGCCTTCCTCGCCACCGTCCGGGGCGTGCGCGCCGTGCACCTCGGCGTCACCGGGTTCGGCCAGTCCGGCGGCCTCGACGAGGTGTACCGCCTGCACGGGCTGGACGCCGACAGCCAGGTCGCGGCCGCCCTCGACCTGCTCTGACCAGTTCGCCCGTCCTCCCCCCGTCCGGGGCCGATCGGGCGCACACTGAGGTGACCTCTCCCGGGGAGCCGGGACGCACGCCTGGAGGTCGCATGAGCGAGCAGGTCGAGATCGCCCCGTTCAGCCGCGGCGCCGTGCCGCTGGCCGGCTTCGTCGTGGCGGGCCGCTGGCCGCAGACGACCCAGGAGTGGGCGCAGGTGCTCACCCTGGCCGTGCGCCTCGCCGCGGTGCCGGGCATGGTGCCGTCGACGTCGGTCTTCCGCACCAGCGACGACCGCCCCGACTCCAGCGGGTCGATCCCCGACCCCGTCGGGCTGGTCCTGCTCGAGGGGCCGGTCATCGGGTCCGGCGCGCCTGCCCCCGGGGCGCTCGCCGATCCGCAGCCGGCGGCCCTGCTGCTGCTGCACCCGCCGCAGGAGTCGGTGCCGTCGACGCCGGAGACCAGCGGCACCGCGTCCGGGTGCGTGCTGCTGCCCGGACTGCCCCACCTCGGCATGGAGCACCGCGCGGCCTGGGTCGAGGCCGAGCGCGACGGCACCGTCACCCGGCTGCTGAGCCAGGTCGGCGTCGACACCTCGCGCGACCCCGACACCGCCGTGCTCGCCATGCTGCTCGCCGCCTGAGCCGGCGGCGTACGGTGCGGGGGTGAGCGACCAGCAGCCGCAGGGCCCCTTCGACCCGCTCGACCCGCTCGACCTCGACCAGCAGCTGAGCGCCGACGAGCGGTCGGTGCGCGACAGCGTGCGCCGGTTCTGCGACGAGCGCGTGGTGCCGCACGTCGGGCAGTGGTTCGAGGACGGCGTCGTCCCCGACATCCGTTCCCTGATCGAGGAGTTCGGCACGCTCGGGCTGCTCGGCATGCACCTCGAGGGCTACGGCTGCGCGGGCATGTCGGCCGTCGACTACGGGCTCGCCTGCACCGAGGTCGAGGCGGCCGACTCCGGCATCCGCTCGATGGTCTCGGTGCAGGGGTCGCTCGCGATGTTCCCGATCCACGCCTACGGCACCGAGGAGCACAAGCAGGAGTGGCTGCCGCGGATGGCCGCCGGGCAGGCGATCGGCTGCTTCGGGCTCACCGAGCCCGACCACGGGTCGGACCCGGCGAGCATGCGCACCCGGGCGAAGCAGGAGCCGGGCGGCGACTGGGTGCTCGACGGCCGCAAGCTCTGGATCACCAACGGCTCGATCGCCGACGTCGCCGTCGTTTGGGCGCAGACCGACGACGGCATCAGGGGTTTCGTCGTCCCGACCGACGTCGAGGGGTTCTCCGCACCCGAGATCCACCACAAGCTGTCGATGCGCGCGTCCGTCACCAGCGAGCTCGTCCTCGACGCCGTGCGCCTGCCCGCCGACGCCGTCCTGCCCGGCGTCCGAGGACTGAAGGGTCCGCTGTCGTGCCTCACCGAGGCGCGGTTCGGCATCATCTGGGGCTCGATGGGTGCGGCGCGCTCGGCGTTCGAGGCGGCCCGCCGGTACGCCACCGAGCGCGAGCAGTTCGGGCGCCCGATCGCCGGGTTCCAGCTCACCCAGGCCAAGCTCGCCGGCATGTCGCTCGAGCTCGCGAAGGGCCAGCTGCTCGCCCTGCACCTCGGACGCCTCAAGGACGCCGGGCGCCTGCGGCCGGAGCAGGTCTCCTACGGCAAGCTGAACAACGTCCGGGAGGCGCTGGACATCTGCCGCACGGCGCGGACCGTGCTGGGCGCCAACGGGATCTCGCTGGAGTACCCGGTGATCCGGCACATGAACAACCTGGAGTCGGTGCTCACCTACGAGGGCACCGTCGAGATGCACACGCTGGTGCTCGGCCAGGCGCTCACCGGCGAGGCGGCGTTCCGCTGACCGAGCGCCTCACCGGGGCCGTCGTCCTCCCGGACGGCACGGCCGTCCGCGGCCGCGGGCGGCGCCAGCCGCTGCCCGAGGGGCCCGTGCCCCAGCTCGGCCTCGCGCTCGGCACGGCTCGCGACCGCGCCCGCTGGGTGCCGGGGTGGCCGGTGACGTGGGTCGACTGGCCGGACTTCGGCACCCCGCGCGACGACGACGCCGCGACCGCCGCCGTGGTCGACGCCCACCGGGCGGCGGCCGCGGGCGCGCTGGTCGAGGTCACGTGCACCGGCGGGACGGGACGCACCGGCACGGTGCTGGCGTGCATGGCCGTGCTGGCCGGCCACCCGGCCGACGACGCGGTGGCGTGGACGCGCCGGCACCACCGGCCGAGGGCGGTCGAGACCCCGGGTCAGCGCCGGTGGGTGCTGCGGTTCGCCGAGCGGGTCGAGCGCGGGGGCCTGCTCACACCCCCGCCCGGGTGAGCTCGACGGCGTCGCGGACGACGTCGACCAGGCGCCCCGACCGCTCGAGCACCTCGCGCTGGCGGACGGCGCCGGTGCCGCGCTCGCGCAGCGCCGACAGCCACGCGGCGACCCGCTCCAGGTCGCCGAGGTCGTCCAGGGCGTCGTGGACGTGGTCGACGAGCGCCTGCACCGCCTCCCACGCGGGTACGGGGCGCAGCGACTGCGGGTGCACGAGCTGGTCGCCGAGACCGGAGCGCCCGGCCCGCCACGAGGCGAGCCGCAGCAGCTCGGTGCGGACACCGTGCGGCTCGATCCCGGCGGCGACCTCGCGGGTCGCGGTCTCGACCAGGCCGCGCGACAGCGTGGCGACCAGCAGCGCGTCGTCGACGTGGGTGCAGACGTCGGCGACCCGCACCTCGACCGTGGGGTAGCGGGCCGAGACGCGGGCGTCGAGGTAGACCATCCCCTCGTCGAGGACGGCGCCGGTCGCGACCATCGAGTCGACGGTCTCGCGGTAGGTGCGCAGGTCGCCGAAGTGGCCGAACGGGCCGTTCGTGGGCCACCGCGCCTGCAGCTGGCTGCGGTAGCTGGCGTACCCGGTGTCGCGGCCCTGGTGGAACGGGGAGCCGGCGCTGACCGCCAGCACGACCGGCAGCCAGGCGCGGATCCGGTCGAGCACGCCCACCGCGAGCTCGGCCGACCCGACCTGCACGTGCACGTGCATGCCGCAGGTCAGCTGCTCGGCGCCGGTCCGGCCGAACGCGCGCACCATCTGGCCGTACCGCGACACCGGGGTGGTCGTGGGGTCGACCTCGACCGGCGAGGCACCGAGCGCGGCCACCCCGACGCCCGCGCGCTCGCCTGCGGCCACCGCCAGCGCCCGCTGGCCCAGCAGCTGGGTGCGCAGGTCGTCGAGGTCGGTGCACGGGCGGGTGGCGGTCTCGATCTGCTCGAGCTGGAGCTCGTGCTCGACCTCGCCGCCGGGGCCCGCGGTGCCGTCGTCGGTGGGCCCGCGCAGCGCGTCGGCCGCGAGCGGCACCGGCACGCCGGTGGCCAGGTCGACCAGCAGCAGCTCCTCCTCCACGCCGACCGGTCGGGGTCCGTCGTCGTGGGCCGCAGCGGCCCACCTGTCCGTCGATGGTTCCTGCACGGCGGGCCACGTTAGGGGAGGAGCAGGGGCTCGGCGACGCGAGACGGCCCCTACCCTCGGCTCGCTGGCGCTCGCGAGCCCCGGCTCCACGGGGGGTCGACTCCTCCCACCTCGACTCGCTCGCTGGCGCTCCCTCGCTCGGCGCGCCGGAGCCGACCGGAGCCGGCGCTGGCACCCCGCGTCTGCCCGGGTCGCGTCGGGTCAGACCAGCTCGAGGCCGTCGGCGACCACCCGGCCGCCGTGCAGCACCGTGCGGTCCGGGAGGCGGTCCATCACGGCGGCGGTGACCGTCTCGCCGGCGACCAGCACCAGGTGCGCCGGGTCGCCGACGGCCAGCCCGGGACGGTCGTCGACCGAGCCGAGCCGGACCGACGCGGGGTCCATGATCGCGGCGCCGCCGACGGTGGCGACGGCGACGCAGTGCTCGACCAGCCGGTCGGCGCGGAACCCGTGCGTGAACGCGAGCTGCCAGGTGCGGCCGAGCAGGTCGGCGTCGCCGTACGGCGACCAGTAGTCGCGCTGGCCGTCCTCGCCCAGCCCGACCCGCACGCCCGCCTCGACCAGCTGCTGCAGCGGCAGCTGCTGGCCCCCGCCCGGGGCCACGGTGGCGGTGGCGACGTCGGCCTCGGCGAACGCCTCGACGAGCCGCCGGGTCTGCGCCTCCGACACCTGCCACAGGCCGTACCCGTGGCTGATGAGCACGTTCCCCTGCATGCCGAGGGCCCTGGTCCGCTCGAGCACCAGGTCGGCGCTGAAGGCACCCAGCTCGCCCGGCTCGTGCAGGTGCACGTCGACCGGCCTGCCGTACTTCTCGGCGAGCCCGAACACCACGTCGAGGTGCCGCACGGGGTCGCGGTCGAGGGTGCACGGGTCGATGCCGCCGACGACGTCGGCCCCGGCGCGCAGGGCGTCCTCGAGCACCTGCGGCGAGCCGTCCTCGCGCAGCAGCCCCGCCTGCGGGAAGGCGATGACCTGCACCTCGGCGCGGCCCGAGAAGTGCTCCCGCGCGGCGAGGACGGCCTCGAGCCGCTCGAGCCGGCAGTCGACGTCGACCTGCGCGAAGCTGCGGACGCGCGTGGTGCCGCGGGCGACCATCAGGCCGAGCGTGTGCCGCACCCGCTCGACGATGCCGACCTCCGCGTCGCGCCAGTGCGCGCGGTCGTTCAGCATCATCGCCCAGACGCCGGGGGCACCCGTGTGCGGACGGAACGGCAGGCCCAGGCGGGTGGAGTCGAGGTGCACGTGCACGTCGCTGAACGACGGCAGCAGCAGCCGGCCGCGGCCCTCGACGACCTGCTCGCCCGCGTGCTCGGCGGCGGGGTCGTGCGGCCCCACCGACGCGATAGCGCCGTCGACGACGACGACGTCGGCGGCGGGCCCGCCCCAGGGACGGCAGTCGCGCAGGATCATCCGGCCACCGTACGGGCGGGGCTCAGGGGACGGTGAGCTGCAGGTAGTCGCCGGTCGTGACGGGGTCGGTGGTGAGCCGCCCGCCCGGCAGGGGCAGCGGCAGGGTGCGGCCGTCGCGCACCAGCCGGACGGCGTCGACGCCCTCGATGCCGGTGAGGCTCAGCACGATCTGCCCGATCGCGACCGGGATGAGGTCCGCCGCCGGCAGCGTCGTGCTGCCGCTGACGTCGACCTCGGCCACGCCGTCGTCGACGCGGCCGACCTCGAGCGCGAGGTCGGGGCCGAGGGCGCTGGTCAGCCCCTCGTCGACGTCGGTGGCGGTCGGGCCGTCCTGGAGCCTGGTGAGCACCTGGCGCGCCTGCTGCAGCGGCGTCCCCGGGTCGATGTCGACCGGGACGGCCCGCAGCTCGTCGTCCGGGCCCTGCAGGTACACCGCCGCCGCCACCGACGTGCCGGGCACGTCCGCCTCCGTCGAGCGCGTGGACGCCTCGGGCGGCGGCTCGGTGGAGAGCAGGTCGTACGGCACGTCGGCCGGGTCGATCGTGCGGACCCCGGGTCCGGCCGGTCCGACGCAGGCCGCCAGCAGGGCCGCGCCGGCGACCGCGACGAGCAGCCCGCGGGCGGGGGCGGTCACGGCGTCCCCTCGCGGTCGAGGGGCAGCCGCACGACGAACCGCGCACCGCCGCGGGGCGCGTCGTCGACGTGCACGCCGCCGCCGTGCGCCCGGACGGTCTCGGCGACCAGGGACAGGCCGAGCCCGGTGCCGGGCAGGGAACCGCGCGAGCCGCCGCGGACGAACCGCTCGAAGATGCGCAGCCGATCTGCTTGCGGGACACCGGGTCCGGCGTCGTCGACCACCACGAGCGCGTCGTCGCCCTCGCGCTCGGCCCGCACCGACACCAGGCCGCTGCCGTGCCGGTCCGCGTTCTCGAGCAGGTTCACGACCGCGCGCGAGAGCTGCAGCTTGTCGGCCCGCACCGGCAGCGGTCCACCGGTCACCGACAGCAGGTCGACCGACCGGCCGCCGAGCGCCAGCGTCTCGCGCAACAGCTCGCCGAGGTCGACCACCTGGCGCGCGCGCAGCGCCTTGTCGTCCATGGCGTCGAGGCGACCGAGCTCGAGCAGGTCGTCGACGACGTGGCGGAACCGCTCGACCTCGGCGGCCACCAGGTCGACCACCTCGCGGGTGCTCTCGGGCAGCTGCTCGCGCCGTCGCTCGAGCAGCTGCACGCTCGTGGTGAGGGTGGTGAGGGGCGAGCGCAGCTCGTGGCTCACGTCGGCGGTGAACCGGGCGTCGCGGTGGATGCGCTCGGTGAGCCCGTCGACCATCGCGTTGAAGGACGCGACCAGCGTCACCAGGTCGGGGTCGTCGGTGGCGCGCAGCCGCTGGCTCAGGTCGCCACCGGCGACCTGGGCCGCCGTGCCGGCGATGTCGTCGAGCGGCGCCACCACCCGGCGCGCGGCCCAGCGCCCGAGCACCGCGCCGCCGAGGGAGGTCAGCACGGCGAACCCGCTGAGCACCACGGCCAGCGCGGTGAGGGTGCGCTGCAGCTCGGGCGTGCCGCTCACCTCGTAGAACGTGGCGCCGACGGCGGGCAGCGGCACCGCGGTCGCCACGAACGGCCCGTCGACCCCCTCGCCCCACTGCTGGGCCGGGACGCCGTCCTCGGCCAGCGCCCGCAGGTCCGCGGGGACCACGGCCTCGGGCTCGGCCAGAGACGAGGCGTACCACTGGCCGTCGCGGCGCACGAAGAGCTGGGTGTCGGCGGGCGGGGAGGCCAGGCCCAGCACCTCGCTCACCTGGAGGTCGGGGCTGCGCATGCCGTCGCGCACGTAGGCGGCGTCGACGAACGCCTGCTGCTGGGCGACCCGCTCGCGCTGGGTGACGAGGTACTCGCGCGCCGTGGCGAACGTGCCGACCGACATCACGCCGGCGAGCAGCAGCCCGCCGAGGGCGAACGAGAGCGTGACCCGGCGCCGCAGGCCCGGCCCGCGGGCGCGCCTCACCGCGGGTCCAGGCGGTACCCCAGGCCGCGGACGGTCACCACGAGCCGGGGG
>NZ_BAAHAF010000049.1:32902-49934 GCF_054777815.1 Angustibacter speluncae
CGAAGAAGCCGCGGTCCCAGACGCTGCTGAGCAGGGCCGAGCGGCTGCGCACCTGCCCGGGCGGCGACGCGAGCTCGCGCAGCAGCCGGTACTCGGTGACGGTCAGCCCGAGGTCCTGCCCGGCGCGGGTCACCCGGCCCGCGGCCTCGTCGAGCACCACCTCGGCCTCGCGGTCGAGGACGCGACCCGTCGGGGCGGAGGTCGCCGGCTCGGACGCACCGACGTGCGGGCCGCGGCGCAGCAGCGCGCGCAGCCGCGCGGTCACCTCCTTGAGCTCGAACGGCTTGGTGACGTAGTCGTCGGCGCCGGCCTCGAGGGCGTCGACGATGTCGTTCGTGTCGCGCCGCGCGCTCAGGACGATCACCGGGACGTCGTGGGTGGCCCGGGCGCGCCGGATGAAGGTGTAGCCGTCCATGCCGCCGAGCATCAGGTCGACCAGCACGAGGTCGACCTCGTCGCGGCCGAGCTCGACCAGGCCCTCCTCGGCGGACGGAACGGCCGTGACCTGGTAGCCCTCGTCGAGCAGCGCCAGCCGCAGCGAGGTGCGGATGCCGTCGTCGTCCTCGACGACCAGGAGCCGGGCCACGCGCCCATCGTGCCAGCCGGACGGGGGTGCCCCCGCCGCTGTCGCGGACCCGCCGGGGAGCCGTCACGAAACCGCAACACCGGCGACCGGGGGGCTGTCACACCGGACCGGCAGGATCGTCGCCATGACCACCACCGGCCCGGCGACGCTCCCGTCCCCGGTGCTGGCGCGCCTCGGCGACGACCGGCTCGACGAGCTGGTCACCGTGCTCCGGCACCCCGTGCTGCACCAGGGGCCCGTGGCCGTCGTCGACGTCAGCGAGGTCTCCCGGGTCACCTCCACGATCCTCACCGCGCTGCTCGCCACGAAGCGGCGCTGCCGCGCGGTCGGCGTCCGGCTCGAGGTCACCGGTGCGGCGCCCCCGGTGCGCAGCGTGCTGCACCGGGCAGGCCTGGTCGACGACGGGAGCCGGTCGTGACCGTCGTCGTCCCCGCGCGCCCCGCGTCCGCGCACCTGCCCGGCGGCTGGCAGCTGGGCACCGTCGAGGCGCCCGCCGGCACGGTCGCGCTGACCGGCGAGCCCGACGGCACCACCCGGGTGGTCGTCTGCGACACCGGCGAGGGCGCCTCCCCGGCCGCGTGCACGAGCGTCGTCCTCCACCCGGACGGGCGCGCCGAGCTCAGCTGCCGGCTGTCGCCGCCCGCGCTCTGGCTGTCCGGCGAGCGGGTCCGGCTCGCCCCCGAGGTGCCCACCGGCACCGAGCACCTGCTGCTCGAGCCGGGCGACCTGCTCGTCGTCTGCTCGGCCGAGGTGCTCGAGCACCTGCACCACGGCCTGCCGCACCTGGTCGAGCCGGCCGCCGCCCTGCCGGACGCCACCGCCCGGGTGCAGAGCGTGGCCGCCGACCTGCGCGCCGCGACCCCCGCCGGGGCCGCCGTCGTCCTGGGGTGGACCCCCGCGCTCTGACCCGCACGGACACACCGACCGCACCACCGTTCGCCGAAGCCGACCCGAGGAGGACCGCCATGATCAGCCCGTCGTTCGTCGAGGAGCTCGAGCACCAGCGCGGCCGCGCCCGCGCCGACCTCACCACCGCCCTGCAGCTGGGCGACGACTCGGCCGCCGCCGCCGCGCGCGGCCGCCTCGCCGACCTGGACGAGCTCGGGGCCCGCGCCGCCGAGCCGCTCCTGGTCGCCTGACGTCCGCGGCGGTCCCGAGGTCGAGGGGGCCGCAGGGACCGCCGCGTGCGTCAGCCCGGCTCCCGGTGTCAGACCGGGAAGTCGTCCGCGTCCGCGCGGGTGCGCCGCAGCAGCTCGTAGAGGTCGTCGCGGTCGCTCGCGCTGGTGCGGTCGAGGAAGAACTCGGCCTCCTGCAGCGCGGCCGTCGCCTCGCGCACCACCCGCTCGCCCTCGGGCGTCAGCTCGGCCAGGGTGCGGCGGCGGTCGTCCTCGTCCGGCACCCGGCGCACGAGCCCACCCGCCTCGAGCCGGTCGACCGCGTTCGTCACCGAGGTCGGGTGCACCATCAGGCGCTCGCCGATCTTCGACAGCGGCAGCCGGCCGGTACGGCTGAAGGTCAGCAGCACCAGCACCTCGTAGCGGGCGAAGGTGACGCCGTGCGGCTTCAGCAGCGCGTCGAGCCGGGCGAGCAGCACCTGCTGCACCCGCATCACCGAGGTGACGACCTTCATCGCGGTCGGGTCGCCGACCCGCTCCGCCCACAGCTCGCCCGCGCGCTCGATCGGGTCGAAGGGCAGCCGGGGCACGGGGGAAGCGTAGACACCCGCGGCGGGGCAGACTGCACGGCGTGAGCGCTGACGCCCCGGTCCTGGTCCACGTCCCCACCGACGACGGGCAGGTGCCCGTCCACGTCTGGACGCCCCCGTCCGGCCGCGGGCCCGGGGTGCTGCTGCTGCAGGAGATCTTCGGGGTCTCGGCCTACATCCGCTCCCGCGCAGCCGACCTCGCGGCGCTGGGGTACGTCGTCCTCGCGCCCGAGGTCTACCACCGGCTCGACGACGCCGAGGTCGACGAGTCGCGCCCGGACGTGCTCGAGCAGGCGATGGGGGTCGTGTCCCGGCTCGACTGGGACCGCGCCGTGCGCGACGTGCTCGCGGTGCTCGCCTTCCTGCGGGCGCGACCGGACGTGGAGGGCGGCGTCGGGCTGCTCGGCTTCTGCTTCGGCGGGGGACTGGCGTTCGCCGTCGCCGCCGAGGCGGGCGAGGACGGCCCGGACGCGCTGGTGAGCTACTACGGCTCGGCGCTGCCCGACCTGGTCGGCCGCGCCGGCGAGGTGCGGGCGCCGTCCCTGCACCACTTCGGCCTGGCCGACTCCTTCCTCGACACCGCCACCGTGGCGCGGCTGCAGGCGGCGCTCGAGCGGGCCGGGGCGCAGGTCGAGACCTACGAGGGGGCCGAGCACGCCTTCGACAACCCGATGCCCGCGTTCCACCACGCCGAGGCGTCGCACCGGGCGTGGGCGACGACGACCGCGTTCCTCGGCGAGCGGCTCAGCCGGTGAGGCCGTAGACGCGCTCGACGCGCACCCGCAGCACCAGGCGGCGCTGCTCGACCATCGCCGCGCGGTACTCGTCCCAGTCGTCGTGCTCGCCCGCGAGCGTGCGGTAGAGGTCGACCAGGTCGTCGGCCGCGGGGTCGTGGGGGTCGGTCGTCACCGGGCCGAGCTCGGCGGTGCCCTCGGCCACGACGTACTGCCACGGCGTCTCGCCGGTGACGAGGTAGGAGGCCCGGGGGTCGCGGCGCAGGTTGCGGGTCTTCGCCCGGTCGTCGGTGACCGACACCCGCAGCACCCGGGTCGCGGGGTCGTAGTGGTGGCTCACGACCGACAGCTGCGGGCGCCCGTCGCGCTTCAGGGTGGTCAGGACGCCCCGTCGGCCACCGGACGCGAGCAGGTCGTACAGCGCCTCGTCGCTCATGCCGCCACCCTACGTCGGCGGCTGCGGACCGGACCGGTCCGCATTCGTCCGTACCGTCGGACCGACGAAGGACCCGAGGAGAGGACGAGACCGTGACCCAGGAGACCGAGCAGCAGTGGCCCGAGGTCGGCTACCAGGCACCGCGCGCGGGCGGACCGGCCGCGCCCGTGCGGTTCCAGACCACCGTCGACTGCGACGACCCGCACGCGCAGGCGGTCTTCTGGGCCGCGGCGCTGGGCTACCTGCTGGAGGACCCGCACGACCTGGTCGAGGCCGTGCTCGACGCCGGGTACGCCGACCGCGAGCGCGACACCACGCAGGTCGACGGCCGCTCGGTGTTCCGCACGATGACCGGCATCGTGCACCCGGACGACACCGGCGCCCCGCGCGGGCACAAGCGGCGGCTGCTCTTCCAGCAGGTCGCCGACCGGCCGGCGGGGGCCAAGAACAGCTGGCACCTCGACCTCAACGTGGGTCGCGAGCAGATCGACGCCGAGGTCGCGCGGCTCGAGGCGCTCGGGGCCACCGTCCGGTACCGGGTCGACGAGCCGAGCGGCTTCCACACCACGATGGCCGACCCCGAGGGCAACCTGTTCTGCGTGCAGTGACCCGGACTCGTCGAGACCTGTTGCGGCTCAAGCGTCCTCGGTAGGCGGCCGGCCCGCGCCGAGCGGGAACAGCTCGAGGTGCAGCACCACCCGGTGGTGGGCCCTGCCCTCGGCGTCCGGGGTGCCCACGAGGTCGCGGGAGGTCGACAGCAGGCGGTAGCGCTCGGTCACCTCGTCGAGCTCGCTCGCCAGCCGCGCCGTCTCGACGGCGGTGAGCACCATCGTGCGCCGGCGGTCGACGCTCGCCTCGACCCACTCGTCCGGCGCGGTCACCGACTCCTCGAGCCACCGGTGCCGGTCGGCCGCCCGCCTGCGCTCGAACTCCCCGAGCAGCAGGTCGGTCGCCGCGGCCGTCGCGGGGTCGGCGCGCAGCCGGTCGCCGCGCATCGAGAAGCCCTTCGGGTTGGGCTCCCACCACCGCTCCTTGGCGGTGCCGCGGCCCTCGACCTCGACGATCAGCCCGTGCCGGGCGAGCTGGCGCAGGTGGTAGCTGGTCGACCCGCTCGACTCGCCGACGCGGGCGGCCAGGCCGCTCGCCGTGGCGGGGCCGTCGGCCTCGAGCAGGTAGTAGAGCCGCACCCGCAGCGGGTGCGCGAACGCCCGGACGGCGGCCGCGTCGAGCTGCGGCTGGTCCGGCGGGAAGCGGGGCTTGACCTCGGCCATGTGCAAAAGTACCTTTGCAAAGAGTTCTTTGCGAACAGTGCTCTGCTCACGCTACCGAGGAGACCCCCGTGGCCGCTGCGACCGACACCCCCGCCGCCCCCGGCACCCCCGTGCCGTCCGCGGCACCCGGCCGCCTCGACGGCGGGCTCGGCGCGACCTTCCACCGGCTGTGGCTGCAGCGCGGGGCGGTGAACCTCGCCGACGGCGTGCTGCTCACCGCGGCCGGGCTGCTCGCGGTGGGGGTGACGCGCTCGCCGTTCCAGGTCTCGCTGGTCGCGGCGTCGGCGACCCTGCCCTGGCTGTTCGCCACCCTGCCCGCCGGGGTGCTCGCCGACCGGTACGACCGGCGGCTGCTCATGGGCGTCGCCAACCTGGTGCGGGTGGCCGCGCTGGCGGCAGGCGTGGCGCTGGTGCTCGGGCCGGGCGTGAGCATCCCCCTGCTGTGCGGGCTCGCCCTGGTGCTCGGGGTGGCCGAGGTGCTGCACGACACCGTCGCCTCGACGCTCGTGCCCGCCGTGGTGCCACGGGCCCTGTACGAGAAGGCGAACGGACGGCTGCTCGTCGCCGAGCAGGTGGCGAACTCGTTCCTCGGGGCGCCGCTCGCCGGCCCGCTCGTGGCGCTCGGTGCTGCGTGGGCGCTCGGCGTCCCCGCGCTGCTCTACGCCGCCGGCGCCCTGCTCCTGCTCGGGCTGCACGGACGCTTCCGCGCGCACCGCGACCCGGTCGTGAAGCCGTCCGCCCGCCGCGAGCTGGCCGAGGGGGTGCGGTTCGTGTTCCGGCACAGGGTGATCCGCACGCTCACCCTGGTCGCGGGGTTCGCGAACGCCGCGAACAGCGCCTACTTCGCCGTGTTCGTGCTGTGGGTCGTCGGCCCGGGCTCGGCGATGGGGCTGTCGCCGCAGGTGTTCGGCCTGCTGATCTCGGCCCTCGCCCTCGGCGCCGTGCTCGGCCCGGCGCTGGCCGGCCGGGTGGTGGCGCGCTTCGGGTCGGTGCGCCTGCTGCAGCCGACCTGGATGGCGAACGCCGCGCTGATGGCGCTGCCGGTGCTGGTCCCGTCCCTGTGGGTGGCGGTGCCGGTGTTCGTGCTGCTGGGCGTCACCAACGTGATGGGCAACGTGATGCAGATGTCGATGCGCCAGCGGATGATCCCGGAGGCGCTGCTCGGCCGGGCCGGCGCCGTCGGGCGGCTGATCGGCCGCGGCCTCGACCCCGTCGGCGCGCTCGCCGGTGGCGCGCTCGCCACCGTCCTCGGGCTCGAGGCCGTGTTCCTGGGTGCGGTCGTCGTGGTGCTGCTGGGGCAGGCGTGGTCGATGGCGGTCGTGACCCCGGCGGCCGCCGCCCGCGCGCAGGACGACGCCGACCGCGCCGACGCCGCGGCCGCCCAGGCGGCCGGTGGTGCGCCGGGAGCCTGAGTACGCGCACCCGCAGACGGCGCCGCGCCCCGCGGCCAGGATGGGCGCATGCAGCCGACCACGTCCCCGCCGCCGACCGGGCCCCGACCGCCTCGTGGTGCCTGGCCGTGGGCCGTCGGTGCCGTCCTCGTCGCCGTCGCGACGGCGGTCGCGGTCGCCGTCCCCCTGGTGCGGGCCTCGTTCGCGGCCGCCGAGACCGAGCGGGTCGAGGCGCTCGTGGGGCGCACCGACGTGCTCGAGGGTCGCCTGGTGCGGGCCGACGGCGGGCTGGCGCTCCCGGTGACCTCGGGCCTGTACGAGGTGCAGGTGCCGGCGGCGGCGCCCGTCCCCGAGGCGGGCGGACCCGCCCAGGTGAGGACGGCCCTGCGGGCCGGGCTGCACGACGCCGACGACTTCCCCGAGCGGGTGCAGGTGCTGGTCGTCTACGAGTCGCGCACCACGCCGGACGGCCTGTCGCTGGGGTCGGTGCACGCGCTCGACCACGCGCTGCCGGGCGAGCCGCTGGCGCCCGTCGGCCCGGCCGCCGTGACGGACGCGCAGGCCGCCGTCGCCGCGTCGCACCGGGCGGCGGTGGTGGCGGGGGCCGTCGGGACCCTCGTCACCGTGCTGCTGGTGGGCCTCGCCGTGCGCGGGTCGCGCCGTCGCCGCGCCTGGCTGGGGGCCCTGCCGCGCCCGTCGACCGGCTGAGGCTCACAGCGGCCCGAGCACGTCCTTCGCCGCAGCCCGGCGTCCTCGGCCCGGTGGTGGCCGCTGAGCGCCGCGCAGAACCCCAGGCAGTGGACGTGCAGGTCGCGCAGGGAGGTGGTCACCTCCCCGCCCCGCTCGAGCGCGTCGCGGGCGAGGTCGAGCGCCTCGCGCAGCCGGGTGTGGGTGCGGCGCAGCTGGATCGCCCAGCCCAGCGCCCGATCGGTGGGCTCGGTCACGGTGGGCAGGAGGCTATCGGTCCGGACGGGTGCCCGACCCGTGATTCACTAGGACGTCCAAGCAATGACGCAGGACGGGAGCCCCCACCCATGGCCGACCGACCCGAGCTGCACGTACCGGCGAACCCGGTCCGGCTCGTCACCGCCGCCGCCCTCTTCGACGGGCACGACGCCTCGATCAACATCATGCGCCGGATCCTGCAGAGCCAGGGCGCCGAGGTGGTGCACCTCGGGCACAACCGCTCGGTCGAGGAGGTGGTCGACGCGGCGATCTGCGAGGACGTGCAGGGCGTCGCGATCTCGTCGTACCAGGGCGGGCACGTCGAGTACTTCGAGTACCTGGTCGACCTGCTCGCCGAGCGCGGCGCCGGGCACGTCAAGGTCTTCGGCGGCGGCGGCGGGGTGATCGTCCCGGCCGAGATCACGCGGTTGCGCGAGCACGGGGTGCGGATCTTCTCCCCCGAGGACGGGCAGCGGCTCGGCCTGGCGGCGATGGTGAACCAGGTGGTCGCCGAGTGCGACACCGCGCTGGCCGACGTCGCGCCGGCGTCGTGGGAGGGGCTGCTCACGGGCGACCGGCTGACGCTGGCGCGTGCGCTGACGATGGCCGAGGCAGGGACGCTGCCGGACGCGGCGCGCGAGCAGGTGGCCGGCGCGGGTGGGTCGGCGCGCGACGTGCCGGTGCTCGGCATCACCGGCACCGGCGGCTCGGGCAAGTCCTCGCTGACCGACGAGCTGCTGCGCCGGTTCCGGCTCGACCAGGGCGGCAAAATCCGCATCGCGGTGCTGGCGGTCGACCCGACCCGCCGTCGCGGCGGCGGCGCGCTGCTCGGCGACCGGATCCGGATGAACTCGATCACCGGCGAAGGCGCCTCGTCGGTGTTCTTCCGGTCGATGGCGACGCGGGGCACGACCGGTGGGCTGCCGGAGCACCTGGACGACGTGATCGCGGTGCTGAAGGCGTCCGGGGTCGACCTGGTCGTGGTCGAGACGCCCGGCATCGGGCAGGGCGACGCGGCGATCGTGCCGTTCTGCGACACCTCGCTGTACGTGATGACGCCGGAGTACGGGGCGTCGTCGCAGCTGGAGAAGATCGACATGCTCGACTTCGCCGACGCGGTGGCGATCAACAAGTTCGAGCGGCGCGGGGCCGAGGACGCGCGTCGCGACGTCGCCCGCCAGCTGGTGCGCAACCGCGAGGCGTTCGGGTCGACGCCCGACGACATGCCCGTCTTCGGCACGTCCGCGGCGACGTTCAACGACGACGGCGTGACCGCGCTGTACCAGTTCCTGCGCGCGGAGCTGGCCGGCCACGGGCTCGGCGTCGACGAGGGGCTGCTGCCGCCCGTCGAGGGCAAGGTGTCGACGTCGACCCACGCGATCATCCCGCCGTCGCGGGTGCGGTACCTGTCCGACATCGCGGAGACGGTGCGCGGCTACCACCGCGAGACCGACGCGCAGGTGGCGGCCGCGCGTCGTGCGGCCCAGCTGCGCGCTGCCGCAGCGGCGCTCGACGAGGCGGGTGCCGACCGGGGAGGGCTCGACGACGTCCTCGCTGCCGCCGAGCGCGCGGTGTCGCCCGCGACGCGCGACCTGCTCGAGGCCTGGCCCGCCACGGTGCGCGACTACTCCGGCGAGGAGCTGGTCGTGACCGTGCGCCAGCGGGAGATCCGCACCGCGCTGCAGCGGCTGACGCTGTCGGGCAACCCGGTGCGGCGGGTCGCTCTGCCCCGCTTCGACGAGGCGGGTGAGCTCGTCCGGTTCCTCCGCTCCGAGAACCTGCCAGGTCACTTCCCGTACACGGCAGGGGTGTTCGCGTTCAAGCGCGACGGGGAGGACCCGGCGCGGATGTTCGCCGGCGAGGGCGACGCCTTCCGCACGAACCGCCGGTTCCAGTACCTCTCGCGCGACACCGAGGCCACCCGCCTGTCGACGGCCTTCGACTCGGTGACGCTGTACGGGTACGACCCGGACACCCGTCCCGACGTCTACGGCAAGGTCGGCACGTCCGGGGTGTCGATCGCGACGCTCGACGACATGAAGGCCCTCTACGACGGGTTCGACCTGACCTCGCCGTCGACCTCGGTGTCGATGACGATCAACGGCCCGGCGCCCACGATCCTGGCGTTCTTCCTCAACGCGGCGATGGACGCCGAGGTGGCGAAGTTCGCTGCGGCGGAGGGGCGCGAGCCGTCCGGTGCGGAGGCCGAGGAGCTGCGGGCGCGCACCTTGGCGACGGTGCGGGGCACGGTGCAGGCCGACATCCTCAAGGAGGACCAGGGCCAGAACACCTGCATCTTCAGCACCGAGTTCTCGCTGCGGATGATGGCCGACATCCAGGAGTGGTTCATCCAGCGGCAGGTGCGCAACTTCTACTCGGTGTCGATCAGCGGCTACCACATCGCCGAGGCCGGGGCGAACCCCATCAGCCAGCTGGCGTTCACCCTCGCGAACGGCTTCACCTACGTCGAGTCGTACCTCGCCCGCGGGATGGCGATCGACGACTTCGCGCCGAACCTGTCGTTCTTCTTCTCCAACGGCATGGACGCCGAGTACACGGTGATCGGCCGCGTCGCCCGACGGATCTGGGCGGTCGCGATGCGCGACCGGTACGGCGCCAACGACCGTTCGCAGAAGCTGAAGTACCACGTGCAGACGTCCGGTCGGTCGCTGCACGCGCAGGAGATGGACTTCAACGACATCCGCACGACGCTGCAGGCGCTGTGCGCGATCTACGACAACGCGAACTCGTTGCACACCAACGCCTACGACGAGGCCGTCACCACCCCGACCGACCACTCGGTGCGTCGCGCGCTGGCGATCCAGATGATCATCAACCGCGAGTGGGGCCTGGCGGCGAACGAGAACCCGCTCCAGGGCTCCTTCGTCGTCGACGAGCTCACCGACCTGGTCGAGGAGGCCGTGCTCGCCGAGTTCGACCGCCTCACCGAGCGCGGCGGGGTGCTCGGCGCGATGGAGACCGGCTACCAGCGCGGCCGCATCCAGGACGAGTCGATGCTGTACGAGCAGCGCAAGCACGACGGCTCGCTGCCGCTGGTCGGCGTGAACACCTTCCTCGACCCGCACCCGTCCGAGGAGCCGCGCGAGATCGAGCTCGCCCGCGGCACCGAGGCCGAGAAGCAGTCCCAGCTCGACCGTCTCGCCGACTTCACCACCCGGCACGAGACCGAGGCGCAGGCGGCGCTCACCCGGCTGCGCGAGGCCGCCACGTCCGGCGAGAACCTGTTCGCCGTCCTGATGGACGCCGCGCGGGTCTGCACCCTCGGCCAGGTCACCGAGGCGTTCTTCGAGGTGGGCGGACAGTACCGGCGGTCGGTGTGACGCCGCCGGGGTGATGCCGCGGCACGTTCGTCGTCCACAGGCGACTGTGTCCGGGGTCGTCCTCCACAACCGGTTCGGACGCGAAACCCGTTGTCAGTGCTCGGGTCTAGTGTCGGTGCATGAGGTCGGACGACGGCGCGGGCACCCTGGTCGGCGATCTGCGTGCGCACTGCCTGACCGACTTCGCGCGCGACGCGGCCAGGTTGCGGCTGGTCGACGCGATCACCCGCGACGTGCACGCGACGGAGGCGTGGCAGATCGGGTTGCCGGTGCTGGTGGGTGCGGCGCGTGACGGGGTGGTCGGGGCGCACGACCTGCACGCCATCTCGACCGACGAGGTCGCCGCCGCGACCGGCCTGGCGCGCTGGCACGCGTCCCGCGAGGTCGACGCCGCGGCCCGGCTCTGCGGTCCGCTGGTGCTGACGCTGGCGGCGCTGGAAGCCGGCCGGATCGACGGTGTCCGCGCCCGGGTGCTGGCCCGGGAGACCGAGGGCCTGCCGCAGGACCTCGCTTGGCAGGTCGAGGCCGAGGTCCTCGACGCGTTGCCGACCGTGCCGCTGCAGGGCAACGGCCCGGTCGGGCCGTGGGACGGACCGCAGCCGAAGGCGTTCACCAGCAGGGTCCGCAAGGCCGTGGCCAGGGTGCGGACCGACCAGGAGGAGCAGGTGCGTCGCGACGTCCGCGAACGCACCGGCACCTGGGTCGAGGTCGACCCCGGCAACCCGGCGGTCGCGACCCTGACGGTGACGGGTCCGACCGAGCAGGTCGTCGCGATCGCGAACGCCGTCCAGGGCGCCGCCCACGGCCTGAGCACCGAGGAGCTCGGTGACCGCACGCTCGGCATGGCGGAGGTCGACGCGCTCGAGGCAGCGGTCCTGGGCGATCAGCCGACACGGGCAGGTGTGCGGCGCGAGCTCGGCGTGGTGCTGCACGCCGACACCCTCCTCGGCGACGGCGACGCAGCCGACGCACCCGGTGAGATCCGCGGCGTCGGCGCACCCGTGCACTGCACCGCCGCCACCGCCCGGGTCGCGGCGCAGGAGCTGCTCGACCGTGGCGCGTCGACGGGCGTGCTGCTCACCGACCACACCGGCCACCTCAGCCGCCTCGTCCGGGTCGGTGCCGCACCCGAGACCGGCTGGACGAGAACCTCCCTCGTCGCCGCGACCCGGGAGGCTGTCCGAGACGCAGCCAGGCATGCGACCGACAGCTACACCCCGACCGTCGAGATCGACCAGACCGTCCGGGCGCGCGACCCGGTCTGCACCTTCCCGGGCTGCGGCGTCCCGAGCAGCAGGTGCGACCTCGACCACCAGGTACCGCACCCCCGAGGGACCACCAGCGTCCAGAACCTCAGCCCGAGGTCGCGCCGCTGCCACCGCTGGAAGACCGCCGGCCTCTGGCGCGTCCGAACGCGCCTCGACCCGGCCGGCCACGTCGTCGCCCACCACTGGACCAGCCCCCTCGGCACCCACCAGGTCGTCGAGGTCGAACGCCTGCCCGGCGTCGTCGCGACGTGTTCGTGACCTGACCGCGGGAACCGATCGGCGTCCGCGTCCCTCTGACCCCTGACGCACGACGGGACGAGCAGGGGAGCGGGAGATGCGCACGAGCGCGGTGGTGGTGGGGCTGGTGGGCCTGGCGCTGGTGACGGCCGGGTGCAGCGCGGGCGACGAGGCGTCGGGCGCCGGGTGGGTCGGAGGGGAACCCGCCTGGACGGCCGCCGACGGCGACGGCGCGGCGCGCGAGATGGCCGCCGGGGGAGCGGCTCCCAGTGCGGTGGCCGACGACGTGGCGCCGGTGCCGCCGGTCGGGGGCGGGGCCCTGCGGGCCGGCAGCGTCGACGACGACCTCGACCACGCCGGGTTCCTCGCCTACCTCGACCGGCTCGACGCGGCGGGCATCGCGACGCGCGACTTCGACGCCACCGGGCGCGTCCTCGTCCGGGTGGTGGGCACCGACGGCCTGCCGCTCGCGGGGGAGCCGGTGGAGGTGTCGGTCGACGGCGAGCAGGTCGCGACGCTGCGCACCACGGCCGACGGCACGGTCCGGTTCTGGCCCGGCCTGCACGGGCACGCCGACGCGACGCAGGTCGACCTGACGGCCGCAGGCGCGTCCGCGCAGGCGGCGCCCGGCACCGAGGTCGAGCTCGCCGGAGACCGTGCCGGGGGACGGGAGGGACCGGTCGCCGTCGACGTGCACTTCCTGCTCGACGCCACCGGCTCCATGGGCGACGAGATCGACCGGTTGAAGACCACGATCGACACCGTCGCCGGCCGCCTCGCCGACCTGGAGGGCGATCCTGACCTGCGGTTCGGCATGACGCTGTACCGCGACGAGGGCGACGCGTTCGTCACCTCGACCTACGACCTCACCGACGACCTCGGCGCCTTCCGCGAGGCGCTGTCGCAGGTGCAGGCCGACGGGGGCGGCGACTACCCGGAGGCGCTCGACGAGGGCCTGGCGGAGGCGCTGACCGCCCCGTCGTGGCGCGACCCCGCGCAGACGCTGCAGCTGGTCTTCCTCGTCGCCGACGCCCCGCCGCAGGTGACCCGCCAGGTCGAGCAGGCCTACCCGGCGAGCCTGGTCGACGCGATCGGCCGCGGCCTGAAGATCTTCCCGATCGCCTCGTCCGAGAGCGACGACCAGGCCGAGGCCGTGTTCCGCCAGCTGGCGGCAGCGACCGGCTCCCGCTTCGTCTTCCTCTCCTACGGCGCCGGTGGTGCCGCGACCGGTGCGAACACCGACATCACCAGCACCGACTACGAGGAGATGGCGCTCGACGACCTGGTGGTGCGGATGGTCGCCGAGGAGCTCGCCGCGCTGAGCGGCGAGCAGGTCGCGCCGCTCCCGCAGCAGCCGCCGACCACCCCACCCGACCAGTAGGCCGCGTGCGGCAGGAGACGTCGTGGGAGGGTGACCGCGTGCGCGTGGTGAGCCTGGTGCCGTCGCTGACCGAGGCGGTCGCGGTCACCGTCCCCGACGTGCTGGTCGGCTGCACCGACTGGTGCACCCACCCGGGCGACCTCGACACCCGCGGCGTGACCCGGGTGCGGGGAACGAAGAACCCGGACCTCGACGCCGTCGTCGCGCTGCGGCCCGACCTGGTGGTGGCGAACGAGGAGGAGAACCGCGAGCCCGACCTCGCGGCCCTGCGCTCGGCCGGCACCGAGGTGCTCGTCACCGACGTGCGCACCGTGCCGCAGGCGCTCGCCGAGCTCGAGCGCGTGCTCGCCGCCTGCGGCGCCTCGCGCCCACGCTGGCTCGACGACGCCGAGACCGGCTGGGACGCTGCCGAACCCGTCGCGGACGCGCGCCTCACCGCCGTCGTGCCCATCTGGCGCAAGCCGTGGATGGCGCTCGGGTCCGACACCTTCGCCGGTGACGTCCTCGCCCGCCTCGGTGTCGACCACGTGCTCGCCGGCGACGCCGAGCGGTACCCGCGGTTCGACCCGGCCGCGCTGCCGCCGCTCGACGTCGTCGTGCTGCCGGACGAGCCGTACCGGTTCACCGCCGTCGACGGCCCCGAGGCGTTCCCGGACGTCCCCGCCGCGCTCGTCGACGGCCGGTCGCTCACCTGGTACGGCCCGGCGATGGTCGAGGCGCCGCAGCGGCTGCGCACCGCGCTGCGCGCGGCCCTCGGACCGCCTGACAGGATCCGCTGACAGGATCGGCAGCGAGCCGGACACAGGACGGACGTGGACACCTCCGACCGCACCCGCGAGCAGCGCCTCACCGCGCTGGTCGAGCAGGTGCACCAGCCGGTCCGGCGCTACCTGGCGCGCCGGGCCCACCCCGCCGACGTCGACGACGTGCTCGCCGAGACGCTGCTGGTGCTCTGGCGCCGCCTCGACGACGTGCCGCCCGAGGCGCCGCTCGCCTGGACCTACGCCGTCGCGCGGCGCTGCCTGGCGAACGCCCACCGCTCCGCCCGGCGCCGCGACGCGCTCGCCCAGCGGCTGCACGACGACGGGCCGCCGCCCGAGCAGGTCGGGTCAGAGCGCGAGGACGAGGTGGCCGCCGCGGTCGCGCGGCTGCGCCCCGACGACCGCGAGGTGCTGCACCTGTGGGCCTGGGAGCAGCTCGAGCCCCGGGAGATCGCGACCGTGCTCGCGATCTCGGCCAACGCCGCGTCGCTGCGCCTGCACCGCGCCCGCACCCGGCTGCGCACCCTGCTCGTCGAGCAGCAACCCGCTCGACAGACCGGCGCCCCGGCCGGACACACAGGGGCACCGGACCCGGTGACCCGCACCGCGTCCACCCCTGCCGAGGAGCAGCGATGACCGACCGCACCACCACCCCCGCCCACGGCCTCGACGACGACGCGCTGCGCGCGCGCCTGGCCGCCACCGACCCCGTCGCCGGGGCGCCGGAGCCGGCGCACGACGTGCGCCTGCTCGTCGAGGACGTCCTCGCCCGGGACGCGACCGAGCCGGCCGCACCCTCCCGCGGACGCCGGATCGCCCTGGTCGCAGGCGGTCTGGTCGCCGCCGCCGCCGTCGCGGCAGCCCTCGTCGTCCCCCGCCTGGGAGGCGCGACGGAACCGGCCGACGTGCTCACCGTCGCCGCACCGCCCGCCCAGGACCCGCTGACGGCGATGTGCCTGCAGGTCGACGCGCAGGTGCTGTCGTCGTTCCCGGTGGCCTTCGCGGGCACCGTCGTCGACGAGAGCGGCACGCAGGCCACGCTCGACGTCGACCGCTGGTTCACCGGCGGCGACGCCGACCAGGTGCGGGTCGAGGGCCTCGACCCCGAGCTGGCGGTGAGCGGCTACTCGGTGCAGTTCACCGCCGGCCAGCAGTACCTCGTCGCCGTCGGCGAGGACGGCACGGTCGCCTCGTGCGGCTTCACCGGCCCGGTCGACCCCGCCCTGCAGGCCGTGTACGACGACGCGTTCGGCGGCTGACCCGCCGCGCAGCCGTCAGCGCTTGTTCAGCACGACGGTGTCGTCGGCCCCCTGCGCCTCGTCGTCGTCGACGTCGGCGGCCTCGTCGACCTCGGTGACGTCGACGGTGTCGTCGTCGTCGGCGTCCGCGGCGGGCTCGCCGGAGGCCTCGTCGACGTCGTCACCCCCGGCGGTCGCCACCGGCTCCTGCGCGGCGGGCGCGGGCACGTCCGGCACCAGGCCGAGCGCGGCCGGCGCGGCACCGGACAGCGTCGCCAGCATCTGCCGGACGTTCGCGAGCTGGGCGTTGATCGAGTCGCGCCGTGCGGTGGCGGCGGTCAGCTCGCGGTCGGACTCCTGGCGGACGCGGTCGGCGCGCGAGCGGGCCGAGGCGACCAGGTCGTCGGCCTGCTGGCGGGCGTCGGCGAGCAGCTGCTCGGCGTCGCGCTGGGCGTCGGCGGTGACCCGGTCGGCCTCGGCGCGGGCCGACTCGGTGCGCTCCTGCGCGTCGCGCAGCGCGGCGTCGGACGCGGAGGACTGGGCGGTGAAGTCGGCCTCGGCCCGCTGCCGGCGCTCGGCGAGCGTGGTCTCGAAGTCGGCGGCCGCCGCGGCGGCGGAGGCGCGCTGGCGCTCGTAGACCGCCTCGGCCTCCTCGCGGCGGGCCGACGCCTCGCGGTCGGCGGCGTCGAGCAGCTCGTCGACCTGGCGCTGGGCGGCCTCGAGCTTCTTCGCGACCTCGACGTCGGCCGCCGACCGGGTGTCGGTGGCGTACCGGTCGGCGTCCTCGCGCACCGACGCCGCCTGGGTCTCGGCGTCCAGGCGCAGCGTCGAGATCTCCTCGCGGGCGTTCTCGAGCAGCTCGGCGGCCTCGTCGCGGGCCAGCGCCAGGATCTGGCCGACCCGGGTGCCGAGGTCCTCGAACGACGGCTGCGACGGCTCGGCCGGCAGGGCGCGGGCGGTGGCGACGGCCTCGTCGCGCTCCGCGGCCAGCCGCGACAGCCGCGACTCGGTGTCCCCGGACGCCTGGCGCAGCCGTTCCACCTCGGCCTGCGCGGCGCGCACGGCGTGCTCGAGGTCGCCGATCCGCTGGTCGACCTGCGCGGGCTCGTAGCCGCGCATCACGGTGCGGAAGCGGGGGGAGTCGGTCATGTCGTCCTCTGCGGGTGAAGGGTCGGGTCGTGGAGGGGGTCGTGCTGGTCGTGGTCGACGTCCGGCTCGGAGCCGTGGCCGTCCTGGGCGTAGCGGCCGAGGTCGTGGACGGCGTCGTCGGGCACCGGGTCGTGCACCTCGGTGACGTCGACCACCTCGTCGGCGGGCTGGTCCTCGGCGGGCTCGTCGGCGGGCTGGTCCTCGGGCTCGTCCTCGTCGGCCACCTCGACCGGCGCGAACGCGTCGAGGTGCTCGTCGCGCTGCGCCTCGGGCTCCTCGTCGCCCTGCTCCTCGCCCGCGGTCAGGTTGAGCACCGTCGGGCCCGCGGTGAGCGCGGCGGCCGAGCCGTGTGGCCGCTCGGGGACGGCCAGCGCCTCGATGACGCCCTTGAGCCCGCGCAGCTCGGCCTCGATCGACTCGCGCCGGTTCGACAGCGACGCGACCCGCACGCGCGCCTGCTCGACCTGCTCGCGCGCGGCGGCGCGCAGCTGGGCCGACTCGGTGCGCGCGGAGTCGAGCTCGGCGGTGGCCTCCTCGCGCGCCTCGCGGCGCACCCGGACGGCCTCGCGCTGCGCGGACGCCAGGGCCT